>CAZBZA010000228.1:0-5570 GCA_964495865.1 uncultured Lentimicrobiaceae bacterium | reverse complement strand
GGGCAACCATTATGTTAACACCAATGAGCCCGGATGTTTTTTCTTTCGATTTCCTGATTTCCTGTCGGAGACCCGAAATGCAGTTTGCAAGGTAGTCCTGCGATGGGTCTTTATAAATCATACCCAATCCTGCTGCTGAAATTACTCCGACTCCACCTTCGTTGGCAACTGCTGATGCCAGCCCCGAAAGCGAAATGCCAACTCCCATTCCTCCTTGTATGATGCATGAAGGTACTTTAAGGCCACCAATATTCAATTCTTTCATTTTAGTCATTTGCAGTAATAAATTTAAAAAGGGAAAGGATGTCCTGTGTATCCATACCGGACTTTTACTTACTGGCTGTTAGCCATGCCCGAGTTACTTGTACTACAAAAGTACTGCTGATATGATTAGCCTTCGGGAAAATGGGCTACACTGCCCAAAAAGGGCGCAGCTGTTGGTTTTAGGGACGAAATGCAGGTGTTTTAGGGATAAAATGCAGGGATGCAGTTCGGTAAAATATGTGTTTCCACTTGGATAAGGAGAGTCACCGTCGGGTATTTAATCAAAATTCATAAAGTAATACCACTACTTTTTTAATAGAAGTTTCCGGAATTCAGCTACATTCTGACGAGAAACCGGAATACGAAAATCGAGTCCGTTAGCTTCAAGTGTGTAGTTAGGTGATACTCCGGTGAGCCTCGAAACCTGGTCGAGATTTACCAGGCAGCACCTGTGGCACTTTTTTACTGATTGAAACTTCTTCAGAGTCGCTTCAACATTATTTAAAGTCTGCCTTATCATAAGCTTACGGATAACAGCACCTTCGCGATAAAAAATTTCAATATAGTTACTTGCCGATTGAATCAGGATTACATTTCTTAGCTCGTTTTCAAATACTTCCTTTCCGCTTTCTGACTCAATGCGAATATGTTCGTAGGCCTGACCTGTGCTGTGGGTGCCTTTGCGTTCTTCAGCAAGCCAATGGCGGCCTGAATCAATAACCTGGGTGACTTTTGTTTTGAGCGAATGATTGTAATTCAATAAGTTAAAAAGCACAAGAGGTAAAAGGGCCAAAGCTCCTGAGCGGAAAAAAGTAAGAGATTGCATACTTGTAACATTGAAAACCAATGCGGCAAGAGTAAATCCAACAATCAGAAAAGCAAACATTGCTACATTCCATATCAACTCTTTTCGTATCGTCCACCTATCACTTTCAAACAATCTTGGGAATAATCCGGGTAATATCAGCGTGCTGAAAAAGAAAGTTGCAGCACTCACAATTCCAATGATTAAAACAAAATACCCGTCTTTAGCCGAAGCCAGAAAATTGATCCCAAATGGCTGAAAATAAAGCGTAATCAGCATAAATCCCATACACACAAATGCAATTGTACGCAGGTTGTGCTTAAAGTTATTGTTAAATGGATAGGGCTGATTGAGGTTTTCGAACATCGGTATTATTTCGGAGGCAAAGGTACTATTAATATATAAACATTTTTAGATCAGTTTAGGCAGTAGGATTTTGTATTTATTTTCGCGGTTTTTATTTTATTTTATCTTAGTCATTTTGCTTTAAAACAATTACTTATGTGTATTTAGTCAGTTATCCCTGACGTGGTATATAATTTGATGTGTAGCGTGTATGAAAAGTAGCATGAATCATTCAACCGTAATGCGGGTCCTCGACTGGGCTTATGAAAAAGCTTTAAGTGGCATGCCCGGACTGGATTCGGCATCGCAATTGGCCGTCAGCTTTATGGATAAAGAAGGAACATTGCGCGAAAAAGCCAATTCGCTTATCCGCTGGCAGAATGCCAAAGCTGGCACAAGTGGATTTGTGACTGGCATTGGCGGACTCATGACTTTGCCGGTAGCTATTCCGGCTAACCTGGCCAGTGTACTTTATATTCAGATACGAATGATTGCGGCAATAGCTCATATGGGTGGATATGACTTACGCGACGAAAAAGTTAAAACACTGGTTTACATGTGTCTGGTAGGTAATTTTGCTAAAGATATCCTTCAGGAAACTGGAATACGCCTTGGAACTAAGTTTACTGCAATAGCTATTGAAAGGATATCTGAAAAATCATTACTGATTATAAACCAACGTGTTGGATTTCTGTTGCTTACAACTTCTGGCACTAAAGGAATGATAAACCTGGGTAAAGCAGTTCCAATTGTCGGTGGTATTATTGGTGGATCCATTGATGTAGCTGCAACCAATACTATCGGCAATATGGCACGGAATACATTTCTGCCTAAAGATTAATCAATTATTTCGCTACAACTCAGTTTTCTGTTTCAACAAATTTTCAAATTGAAAGTCAGACCAATTTTGAAAGTATCTGATATTTCTGACCTGCAGCGTATTCTTTCGGTTGTGCTTTTTGTTTAATTATTTTTACTGCCGCCAAAGTATAAATGCTTGAAAATTCTGTCTTAACGTTATATTAACGTATTAGTTTTGTTCTATTAAATCGGTAATTGATTATAGTTAAATAATTTGTAATCAGGCAAATATATTTACTAGGCTATTTCCTGACTGTGTGCCAAAGCTGCAATTGTAATTTTCAATTCGCACATTTTTATCCTTTATGTGTTATTATCCTGTTCCGGTGATAGTAAGCCGATTTGTACATGATTTATTAACTGCCATTTTTAATTGCCGGATATTCTATACTACTATTAATTGCTCTGAAACCACTCGTTTTCTTGCATTCTTTAAGTTAACATTTTCAATTTATAAATTAAAACATTTCAAACATGGCGGAAATTTTATCAATTGCCGAAACCATCGAACGTGGCAGTAAGCAAAAAAAAGTAATCAATACTATACAGGAGTGGTTGTGCCTGAACGGACAAAGTATAAAAATTGACGGCGATTATGGTCCTGCAACCGAGATAGCGGTTAGCAATTTTCAGAAAAACACCGGACTTATGCAAACCGGAAAAGTAGATCCCTTAACATTCGAGAAACTGGTATGGCCGATGAAAAGTCTTTCGCAGACAACGTTTTCTGGTAATGGCGGTTTGCTCCCGGCTGTTGTTGAACTAACACTGAAATACCTTCAAGCTCACCCTATTGAAGTTGGCGGACAGAATATGGGTCCCTGGGTAAGGTATTTTATGGATGGTTATCAGGGGAACGCCTGGCCCTGGTGCGCCGGTTTTAATACATTTATTGTAAAGCAGGCTGCAAAATTATGCGGAACACCCACAGCTCTTCCCAGGACTTACAGCTGCGATATTTTAGGGATGTGGGCAAAAAACAATGGTAAATTCATTTCGGGCACATCCGGAAATCTTTCGGCAGTAAAGCCGGGCCATTTGTTTCTGGTCCGTAAATCGCACAACGACTGGCAACACACAGGTATCGTTATCGAAATGACACCTGAATATTGTGTTACCATCGAAGGTAATACCAACGACGAAGGTAGTCGCGAAGGTTACGAAGTCTGCAAGCGGATACGAGGGTTTAAAACACTTGATTTCATTGCTTATTAAACCCGAAATGAACCACATTGGCGAAAGCCTCGCTTTATTTGCCAATCGTATTTCCAATTAGCCTAAGCGAATTTTAGGTGAAAATTCATTTTAAATACTTCAATATCCTGATCTGGTAATTTTTAAAATGATTTGATTTCCAGATTTATAAGAAATATTGAATACGCAACCCAAAGTTCAATTAACTTAATTTTTTGTCACAAAAATCAAACCCATGAAAATAAATGACTTTACTGAAAATGGCATGGTGCTCGGCATCATTGACGATCTTAAACAAAAGGTTGGCCCCGATAAACAGTTTTCGGACATACTCGACAATAATGGAAATCAATACGTTGACCTTGTTCAGGAAGGCGGAGGGGTACTAGGCGTAGCTTTGGTTGGCTATGTATATGTGCTCGAACAGATGAATATCCGTTTCCTAAGCCTTGCAGGCACTTCGGCAGGTTCAATCAATACATTGCTGATGGCGGCTGCAGGCAGAATTGACGAAGAAAAGAGCGCCTGGATTCTTGAATGTTTATGCAATAAAAAGCTTTACGATTTTGTTGATGGCGATAAAGATGCCCGCGAATTTATTGACGCTTTACTTGGCGATGCAAGTAATTTGAAACTTGCCCTTAAAGGTGCACAGGTTATTGATAACTTCCGCGATGATTTCGGTTTGAACCCCGGAAAGAATTTTCATGACTGGTTAAAAAATCTTCTCAATCAGAAGAAAATCAAGAATATGGGCGATTTGCAGCAGTTGCGGGATGCCTGCATAACGGATGGTAATCAGCTCAGGAACAGGCTTTCCAATGCCATTTACAAATCGCCGAAGGATTTGACAGATCTGGCAATTATCGCTGCTGATATTACTACCCAGAGTAAAATTGTGTTTCCGGCTATGTCGGAATTGTTTTATTCGAATCCCGGAAAAGCCAGTCCTGCCGATTTTGCTCGCGCTTCAATGTCGATTCCATTCTTTTTTCAACCTTTCCGGCTAAGCAATTTACCCTCTGGCGCTGATGCCTGGCGGAAATGGAATAAATTAACCGGATTAAACGCGTCCATACCTGCTGAAGTTCTGTTTATGGATGGAGGTATAATCTCAAATTTCCCGATAGATATTTTTCATAACAACAATAAAATTCCTGAAGCTCCGACTTTTGGGGTAAAAATAGGCCTCGACAAAGCGGATATCAATCATAATAAAAAGTTTTTCAGCCTTATAGGTTCGGTTTTTAATACAGCCAGGTTCTCGTCGGATGATAATTTTTTACGCACGAATCCCGATTTTCGTAACCTGATTGGCTACATTGATACGGGTAATCACAACTGGTTGAATTTTGGTTTATCCGATGAAGCGAAAATAGACCTTTTCATCCGGGGTGCACAATCAGCAGCAGCTTTTCTTTCTGGTTTCAATTGGGAGAAATATAAGGAAATCAGGAAGTTGAAAATGAAATTTTATGCGTAATTAGAATTGACTTGTGTTTAGAGTCCACTATTTTTTATCCGGTCAGGAACTGAATTGCCAGATTTCGGACCGGATTTTTCACTTACTCATAAATCTGTAATAAAAACGGATAGATCGATATGCTTCACTGTTTTGAGGAGACTTATGGGTGTCCAAAGTCCTGAAAACTATTCTGGTTTACGTTTCGTACCTTTGCTTCAAATTAATTTTCTGATTTAGAATAATTTAAAATGAAATACCTGCTCGTCTTTTTACTGCTTTCTGCTTTTGCTTACACTGGTCTGTTTGCTCAAACAACAATCTATGATAATACACGCGTTTCTTCAGTGTATATACAGATTCATCCTGATTCCTTAGATCTGATACTTACCGATGTGCTTTCAGACCATTACTTCCAGGCAATGTTTGTTTACGATTTTGGGTCAGGTCGCGATACAGTGCAACAAGTTGGCTTCCGCCTTCGAGGGAATACATCCCGCTTCTCGCAAAAAAAATCATTCAAGATCAGTTTTAACGAATATGTTTCTGGTCGTAAATATCAGGGAATCAAAAAGATGAATTTGAACGGTCAGCATAACGATCCAACAATGATACGCGAAAAACTATTTTACGATTCGT
>CAZBZA010000227.1:0-5575 GCA_964495865.1 uncultured Lentimicrobiaceae bacterium | reverse complement strand
CATCACAGAAAAAGAGTAAAAACAAAATCCTGCTTTTCTATCCCGGAGTTAACAGGAAGTTTGGTTCGGGGCTTGCGCCGGATTTTGTTTTCCGGAATATTTGGGAAGTTTTATTGACATGCTTTACAAACAGGCGGCAACTTAGCCTGAATTATTATCTTTTCCATTGCGAAAATTCAGTTTATCTGCATTGATATATTGATTTCCGGGTGAATAGCGTTAACCCTAGCTGTAACTCAGCTAATAAGTAAAGGTTGAATTTCAGGGATTTGGCAGCACGAAATTTCCTTTAATTCTGCTCTTCATGACTCTTTGTTATTTGCCTGACTTACTGAGGTTATGCAGGCCTGTTGCATGCACAGTATCAAACAGCAAAAGCGCTGCTAAACTTCTAATTTCCAGTTTCGGGTTAAAATACAACACACTTATTTTTACTAAAAATGACACTTTTGTGCTATTGCATCGGGGCAATCCGCAATGTAATTTTGAATCATTCTAAATAAATTAATATCCGGAGAAGCGGATGACGTTCCGGATCAGGACAGCTGATTTTCCCTGCATGGCTCGAAATAACTGTAGTGTGTTAAATGCAGGAAGTCAGGAGTATAGGATTTGAAATTACTGGTAAACTTAAATTTTTGCTATCACAGCTAAGCCAAATCAAATAGTAAATTATGACCGGATTAAAGTTGAACAGGCAATTGATTCTTATAAGGGCATCATCGGTTTTTATAAAATTCTGTAAGGAGGAAGAACCGTTGCCTGTTACTGAATGAAACGTGATTTCTATATGCGTCATTCCACTTTCGGCACTTGTGCTGACTTTACCAACGACGTATTCCTAAACTAACGATCCAAATATTTAACAGGATATAAGGAAAGCTCTTTTCCGGATAATTAATTTACAAGTAACCCTATCTGTGGGTTTCCTCCAACGTATGAAAATTCGAGTTTTATTCGAACAGTTAACAGATCATTCATTGTTTTTGATCCCGGAAATACTGCCATTCGGATTTTCTTCAACAAATTAAAATGATTGCCTTGCCCGACTTCTTTACTGAAATATCTTCAATGTAATTCCACTGATGGATTTATCCAACAGTAAATAGCTGATAACCCAGAAACCAAAACCCCAATATTACTTAACCAAAACCCCAAATATTATGAGAACTAAGTACATTTCCTTTTTAATTGTCCTTTGCTGCATAAGTTTCAGCAATACATGGGCACAGAGCAGGAATGCTCAAAACACATCACAGCAGGGTAATTCCATAAGTCCCCGCGAAAGGGTCGAGTGCCGCTCCGAAGCCACAGCCTTTGATGCAGAGTACGAACGATCAATTGACAGGCAGGCTTTTAACCAGCAAATGGAGTATTATCTGAACAATACTACCCGTGCAGTAAATCGTGATTATATTGTTCAGATTCATATTGTGCGTATGGATGATGGTACAGGAGGCATTCCGGTTCAAGATGTGCGCGATGAGATTGAAGACTGGGTGAATCCCTATTTTGCATCACTCGGGGTTACATTTGTTGAGTGCGGCAACGAAAACTATATTAACAGTACGGCATATTTCAATCTGTCAGGAGATGCAGAAGGCGATGCCATGTCGGTAGCGCACAATGTACCCGGTGTGTTTAACATATATTTTGTTAATGATCCTGATGGCGCCTGCGGATGGGCAAGGTTTCCCTGGATGATGCCATCGGATTACGTAGTTATTGCCAATAGTTGTGCTACTAATCAAAGCACCCTTGTGCATGAAATCGGACACTATTTCGGACTTTACCATACTCACGAAACAGCTGTAGGAGATGGTGCCGAAGGAGTGACCAGGGTTAATGGTGAATCGTGTTATAACTGTGCCACCGCCGGCGACCTGCTTTGCGATACAGATGCCGATCCAAGGCTGAACAGGGCAGAAGTTACTATTACAAATTCGCCAGCCTGCGTGTATAGTTCAACTTTAAAGGATGCCTGCGCTGTTGCATACGTACCTGATGAAACCAATATTATGTCGTATTCGTTAAAAGCATGCAGAACATTTTTTTCGCCACAGCAGAATGCACGTATGGAAGTTTATATGAATGGGGACCGCGCATATTTGGCTTCTATATGCCCTTGCGACCTGCCTGTAGCTTCGTGCAAAAATATTACTGTAAATCTCAATAGTTCAGGCACTGCCAGCATAAGCCCTTCCGATGTCGATAACGGCTCCACATGGGATTGCGGATTCGGATCCTGGTCAGTGAGCCCGAATAGTTTTACCTGTTCTGATGTGGGTGTAAATAGCGTAACTCTCACTGTGACTGATGTTAACGGCAATATCTCTTCCTGCTCATCATCAGTTACCATTGCTGACAACATTGCGCCGACAGCATTGTGCCAGGATGTAACAGTTAACCTTGATGCCAACGGACAGGCTACATTAACGGCTGCACAGGTAAACAATGGTTCATACGACAACTGCGGCATACAAAGTATGGCAGTATTCCCCAACACATTCAGCTGTGCTGATGTTGGCGATCATTTAGTTACCTTAACTGTAACTGATGTAAACGGATTATCAGCAAACTGCACAGCTACCGTTACGGTAGAGCCAAAGGCTACCAATTCGCTGATTTCAGTAAGCCCTGATCCCCAGCAGTATAGCGATAAAGTTACTTTTACCGCTACTATCGAAGGTGGTGCCAGCTGTGCGCCCGATTGGCTTGCCGCAGAATCGGCTACTTTCTACCTGGGAGCAATGGAAATGGGTAGTGCAGATTTTGAGATATCAGGATCCGATTTGGTTGCAACACTCAGCGATGTATGCCTGCTTGAGGGCATAGCCGGGCAAATGTCGCCAGGTTCAAAAACAGTAACAGCCGTATTTGCAGGCCTCGACCAGGTTCACTATGATGTAAGTCAGCCCGATCCGATTAATTTTGAGATTACTCCTGAAGATGCAGTGCTGGTGTACAATGGACAGGAATACTTCTCTACGCCTGCGGCTACCAATTGCACAGGTATTGTTACATTGATGACATATGTCGGCGATACTGATGACACCCCGACAGGATGCAGAGGTGATATAAGGAATGCGAGAATTACATTTTCGAACGGAGGTATCCCCGGCACAACTCTCGGCGATCCCGATCTGCTTGTTGGCCTGGTAAATCCCGGTAATTTTCAGGAAGGTATTGCTATTACTGATTTTACTCATACCCTAATGGGAAGCAACTGCAGCAGTGGCGGCGAAACTTTTGAAGTGTGGATCAAGGCGGGTAATTACTATACCGGCCAAACAAGTGCAAGTGATGTTACCCTTGTCACCCTTGCTACTCCTGGCAGCGAATTTGTTACCGGCGGTGGCCATCTTGTGCTCAGTAACTCCGCTGGCAGCTATGCCGGTACAGCAGGGTCAAAGATGAACTTCGGTTTTAATATGAAATGGAATCCCAGCGGTAAAAACCTGCAGGGAAACATCAATATTATCTTCAGGAAGATGGTTAGCGGGCAATGGCGTACCTACCAGATTAAGAGCAACAAGATAAACTCAATGGCTGTTAATCAAAGTGATCCAAACTATCGCAAAGCTATTATCAGCACCAAGGCAAACCTAAGGGATATAACCGATCCGTTGAATCCTGTTTCTCTTGGAGGTAACCTTAACCTTGCGCTGGATGCATGGGAGCACACCACGCAGAATAACGGCGAATTGGATAAAATTGCCGTTACTCTTGCCGGAAACGGTAGCCAGGGGCTTTACTTTTCAAGCCAATGGATAGGAACAGGTACTGTAGCACAAATTATTAACGGAGGCAAAATAAAGGTGCGCAGCGAAGGCCCGGGCAATAAGATTGCTTCATCTCCTGTAATGGAGGAAAGTGAAACTGCTGCGGTAAGCCAGGTACAAATACAGCCAAATCCTTTCCAATATCAGACAGAAATTCGTTTTGAGACTTCGGAGATACAAAATGTAACTTTGCGGATAACCGACAGTAAAGGAAAGCAGATATCAGTACTTCATGATGGTATGCTTGATGCCGGTCATCACAGGTTTACCTTCGATGGTATGGGCTTGCCTGCTGGAATGTATTTCTATTCCATTGTTACAGGCGGAGAAATAAAAACCGGCAAAATTGTGTTGGCACGATAAAATCAGGTTTGGAAGATTAACCCTTTCCAACTCTGATTGGCTGACATTAGAATGATAATTTTAATCTGGGTTTAAATTGAAAAGCCGCCCCGTATTCCAACAGGAAACGGGGCGGCTTACTTTTAATAGCTTGATACTGTGACTATATTTATAGCCATTTACTTCGGATGCACAAATGGATCAATTCGGCAATATTATGTGTCAACGTTTTCTCCATACAATTGCGCTTATGATTTTTAACGGTATGAATGCTCAGGTTGAGCCTGTCGGCTATCATTTTGCTGCTTAAACCTTCGAGGCTGAGTTTAATTATTTCAATTTCGCGATGCGATAAATGCATTGCGCTGTCATCCCTGTATATTTTTGTGTTGACTTTTTGATATCCCTGACCGGCAGTGTACCGGAAAATGGAAAGGATAATAGTTTCATCGGTTTTAAAATCCCCAATTTCGGTAAATACATTGAGATTCAGGACCGGTTGTTTTTTTTCATCAGAAATGGACATTGTACACTCCTGCAGAAATTGTGAAATGGTACCATCCTTGCGGATATACCGATGATTGAATGAGAATCTGTATTCACAAAGTTGCACAGTTGGTATTTGATTTATATATGCAACGATATCAGGAAATATTTTCCCGCAAAAAAGTGCTTTATCATCAGGATGAAATTGAATAGCCTGGAAATCAAAATTTTCGTTCTGTGCTTCGGTTTTAAAACAGCTCTTATGCTCCTTGCAATGATCATGAAAACAGGCAAACTGCCTCCCTGAATAATCAACTAAGCAGTTATTGAATGGAATTGTATGGCTTTCCCCTGACTTGTTCGGGCTTCCCGTTTTTTCACTGAGAAAATGTTCAATTTTCTCTGAATCATTCAAGCTATCCCAATGATGTTCCCCCGAATAAACAGTTGTTTCATTTTCACTCTTCATGATTGAAAAACTTACCTGATAATAGTAAAACGTTAACAAATTTCAGCAGAAGTGCTTTTTTTAGTGTACCGCGAACAGATATATCGCGTTATTGCTGTAGTACAGCCATTAAGTTCAACTACTTGTTGTTTTTTGATATAAACCTTTACTTAGCTCACAAGTAATAGCCAGGAAGAAAATGCAGCTTGAAATAATTCATATACATCTATTGATGTAACAATAACTTACAACAAGGATAATTTAGAAAAGTTCAACTTTGTTAAAAGTTCAATGAGACTTATTCCTTTGAAACAGAAGGTACTGTCCGATCGTAAGCCAATAAACGCTCATTATAGTTTAACCCAATTTCAGATTTTCCAATGTTTAACCTGATTTGAAATGTCAAGGGGGTCAACATGCTCCGGAATTCCATGTAGGACATCAACATCGCAGAAATTGAACAAAAACAAAATCCTGCTTTTCTATCCCGGAGTTAACAGAAAATTTGGTTCGAGGC
>CAZBZA010000226.1:0-5585 GCA_964495865.1 uncultured Lentimicrobiaceae bacterium | reverse complement strand
GAAAAATACAAAAACGTTCTTTCTCATTTTGAAATAGCATTCGAAGAAGGCAGGCATACGGAAGCAGAAATTCTGGATGCAGATGAAGTGATCATAAGTCCGGGAATACCACTGACAATTCCTTTGGTAAAGAAGATTAAGGATAAAATGATACCGGTGATCTCGGAAATTGAATTTGCAGCAAGGTACACCAATGCCCGAAAAATTTGTATTACCGGTGCCAATGGTAAAACTACTACCACACTCCTGATTTATCATATACTGAAAAATGCTGGTGTAAATGTAGGACTGGCCGGTAATGTCGGCGAAAGTTTCGCGATGCAGGTTGCCACCAATAATTTCGACTGGTATGTATTGGAAATCAGCTCATTTCAGCTCGACAGCATGTTCAGTTTTAAAGCTGAAATAGCGATTTTAACCAATATTACTCCCGATCACCTCGACCGCTACGATTACAAATTTGAAAACTACATCGACTCTAAATTCAGGATTACTCAGAATCAAACTAATAATGACTCCTTTATCTATTGCTTCGACGATGAAGTAAGTGCTGCAGAAGTTGCAAAACGCAATATCAAGGCAAAGATTTATACCACAAGCTGTGAACCGGGAAAAACCTCAACGAATGCATATCTCATTGACAATAAAATACATATAAACATCAATAATAACCCATTTACCATGACATTGGAAGAACTGGCCTTACAAGGCAAACACAACGTGTACAATTCGATGGCTGCCTCAATAGCCTCAAAACTGGTTGATATCCGCAAGGAAAGCATCCGCCAGTCGCTGAGCGATTTTGAGAACGTTGAGCACCGCCTCGAATTCGTTGCACGTATCCATGGCATTGATTTTATCAATGATTCCAAGGCCACCAATGTGAACAGCACATGGTATGCCCTCGAAACTACCGACACACCTGTAATATGGATTGCAGGCGGAATCGATAAAGGAAATGACTATACCAAACTGATGAAACTGGTTCCCGAAAAGGTAAAAGCGATCATCTGCCTTGGAAAAGACAATTCAAAACTTATTGAGCTGTTTGCTGATCTCGTGCCAGCAATTTACGAAACCAATTCTGCAGAACAAGCCGTTCTAACCGCATATACCATTGGCAAAAAAGGTGATACAGTACTTTTATCGCCCGCATGTGCAAGCTTCGACCTGTTTGATAACTATGAGGAGCGCGGCAACAAGTTCAAACAAGCAGTGAGAAATCTTTAAATCACTCTACATTCTATAACAAAAATGATTCAAATAGTACCGAAAATACGTGGCGACAAAGTAATATGGGGAGTAGTAATAATACTTTCTGTGTTTTCTGTTCTGGCTGTTTACAGCTCCACCACCACGCTTGCTTACCGTTTCAAGCAAGGCAATACCGAGTATTACCTCCTGAAACACCTGGGTATTCTTATTTTCGGTTTTATACTAATGTATGCTGCACATAAAATAAAATATGTGTACTACGCTAAAATTTCAATGCTCGCAGTGCTGATAGCTGCTCCCCTGCTGCTTTATACGCTGGTATTCGGAGAAGTTCGTAACGAAGCTGCCCGCTGGACTACACTGCCAGGCGTAAATATAATGTTTCAGCCATCGGATCTTGCCAAACTGGCACTCATAATGTTTGTTGCGCGCATGCTAGCAAAGAAGCAGGAGAATATCAAAGATTTAAAAAATGCGTTTATTCCCATTCTACTTCCAATACTTATTATTTGCGCACTGATTTTACCTGCCAATTTTTCAACAGCTGCAATCCTTTTTGTAACCTGTATCGTATTGATGTTTATAGGCGGAGTTAAATTCAGATACCTGCTGGCCCTCGCCGGAATTGGTATCGCGGCTTTGGCCCTTTTCATAACCTTCCTCGTATTTTCACCCAAGTCGAGTGGCAGGCTCGGAACCTGGCAAAACCGTATTGAAACATTCAGCGGGAAAGGCGACAGCGACGAAAATTTCCAGGTGGAACAGGCAAAAATTGCTATTGCCAATGGCGGAATTGTTGGTAAGTTTCCGGGAAACAGTATGCAGAAAAATTTTCTCCCGAATCCGTTCAACGATTTTATTTTCGCAATTATAATTGAAGAATACGGCGCAATCGGAGCTATAACCGTCCTGTTAATGTACCTTATACTGCTTTACCGTGGAATACGAATTGCCATCAGGGCTCCCGGAACATTTGGTGCGTTGCTCGCAATCGGGGTAACCATAAGCCTTATAATCCAGGCATTTGCCAATATGGCAGTGGCAGTAAACCTGGTACCTGTAACCGGCCAGCCATTACCCCTTGTAAGTATGGGAGGAACAAGCATATGGTTTACAAGTATTGCAATTGGAATTATACTTAGTGTAAGCAAAGAACTGGACGAGGTAGAAGAACCATTAACAGAAACAATTGAAACGGAACATGCAACAACCTGAAAACATAAGGGTTATCCTTAGCGGAGGTGGCACAGGCGGACACATTTTCCCGGCTGTGGCGATAGCCAATGCTATAAAAGCAGCAGTTCCAAAAGCTGAAATATTGTTCGTCGGGGCAAAAGGCCGTATGGAAATGGAGAAAGTTCCTGCAGCAGGATATCCTATTGAAGGATTATGGATCAGCGGATTGCAGCGCAGACTAACCACCGACAACCTGATGTTCCCTTTCAAAGTGGTTGCAAGTCTTTACAATGCAAGGAAAATAATAAAATCCTTTAAACCCGATGTCGTAATCGGTACCGGCGGTTATGCCTCAGGACCTACGCTCCGCATGGCTTCCTGGTTAGGAATACCAACTTTGATACAGGAACAGAATTCATTTCCTGGTATCACGAACAAAATGCTTGCTTCCAGGGCCGACCGTATATGCGTGGCTTACGAAGGAATGGAGAAATTTTTCCCCGCTGCAAAAATCAGGCTTACCGGCAATCCCGTAAGGAATGATATTGAATTTAACAGTAAAACAAAAGAAGAAGCATTAAACCATTTTAACCTTCAACTGCATAAAACCACCGTTTTAGTCGTTGGCGGAAGTCTTGGAGCCCGGACAATTAATCACAGTATTAATGCCGGGTTAAACAGACTTGCCGAAGCAAACATTCAACTCATCTGGCAAACAGGAAAACATTATGCTGATATTGCATCAAAGTCAGTAACAGAGTATAAGCAAAAAGGAATTATCACCTTACCTTTTATAAAAGAGATGGACAATGCATATGCAGCCGCAGATATAGTCGTGTCAAGGGCGGGTGCAATAGCTATTTCGGAATTATGCATTACCGGAAAACCTTGCATTTTGGTTCCATCGCCCAATGTTGCAGAAGATCATCAAACAAAAAATGCCAGATCACTTTCTGAACGGGGAGCTTCCCTGCTGATTTCTGACAAGGAAGCACCTGAAAAACTTATTGAAGCAATCCTTTCGCTTGCATCCAATACAACTGAACAGGAAAAATTAAGTAAAAATATCAGCACTCTGGCGAAACATAATTCAGCCGCTCAGATCGCCAGCCAGGTATTTGAACTTGCAACCAAAACGATGAAGCAATAACAATTATAAGAATGACGTTGAAAATTAAAGAACATATCATTTATTTCCTCGGTATCGGAGGTATAGGCATGAGTGCGCTCGCCCGCTATTTCATTGCCAAAGGATACCAGGTTCACGGATATGACCGCACCTCAACGTCGCTTACAGAAATGCTCGAAGCGGAAGGTATGATTATTCATTACCAGGAAGATGTAGCTCTGATTCCTGCCGAAACAGGACTTGTGATTTACACACCGGCAATTCCTTCCGACAGCATTGAATTACTCTATCTGCAGCAAAGCGGAGTCAGGATGATGAAACGTGCCGAGGTTCTGGGCATGCTGTCGTCAGAATATAAAACCATTGCCTGCGCCGGAACACATGGAAAAACCACTACTTCAACTATGGTTTCCCATCTGTTGAATACTTCTTCAGTAAAATGCCAGGCATTTCTTGGTGGCATTGCCAGGAATTTCGAAAGCAACCTGCTTATTTCCGAAACATCCCGGTTTATGGTTGCCGAAGCTGATGAATACGACCGGTCATTCCTTCATTTGCACCCTTACATTGCTATTATTACAAGCATCGATTCTGATCATCTGGATATTTATGGAACTCATGATGCGATAAAAGAAGCTTTCAGCAGTTTTACCGGAAATATTATTCCCGAAGGATACCTGATTCTGAAAAAAGGTCTGGACCTGCCTCTTCAATCTCCGGCTGAATGCACAGTTTACTCTTATGCTGTATCTGAAGAAGCTGATTTCTACGCAACTAACCTGCAGATCGAAAATGGACTTTATCATTTCGACTTTAATTATCCAAAGGGTCGAATTAACAATCTTACGCTCGGAATACCAGGCCTTTACAATGTGGAGAATGCTATAGCCGCGCTTGCCGCAGCTATAGCGTCAGGAGTAACACCCGATGAACTTATCAAAGGGCTTGTCACTTTTACAGGAGTTAAACGCAGGTTCGATATCAGGCTTAACACGCATAAGTTGGTTTATATTGATGATTATGCGCACCATCCCGAAGAAATAAAAGCCTGTATTAGTTCAGCCAAAGCGCTTTTCCCTGGGTGGAAACTTACGGGTATATTCCAGCCACATCTCTTTACACGCACCCGCGATTTCGCAAACGAATTTGCACAAAGTTTAGCCCAACTCGATAAAGTGTTGCTTCTGCCGGTCTATCCGGCACGTGAGCTGCCAATAGAAGGAATTGATTCGCAGATGCTGCTTTCGCTGATGAATCACAATGACAAACATCTGGTTCAGAAAATTGATTTCCCTGCATATTTTGAAGGAAACCTGCCTGAAGTACTTTTAACCATGGGAGCCGGTGACATTGATACTTTGGTTGATCCGATTGAAAACTTTTTCAGAACGCATAAATAAAACATAATGAAATTATTGGTAAAAATATCGCTCATAGTCTTATGGATTGCCATAGCAACAGGTGTTGTGGTGATGATGAGTTTTGCCAACGCTACACACGAAACAAAATCATGCAGGGGAATAACCTGTCGTATTGATTACCAAGGCGTTCAGCCTTTAGTGAGCGGAACTAACCTTATCAACGAAATTAATCGAAAATTCGGAAAACCTCAGTCAAAAACCATCGGGGACGTTGACATTGCCGGAATTGCAGCTTTTGTCAGGAAAAACCCATATCTCGAAAACACCGATGTACTGCTTACCATCGAAGGTGATATTCTTGTTAAAGGAGATCAATGCATTCCACTGGCCCGCTATTACACTTCTGACGGGCAGCAAAACTATATCGATAAAAACGGACGTATAATGCCTGTCAGCTCTGATTTCCCATTTAAAATCATAATCGCAAACGGTTTTATTGAAAGTCCGCTTAAGAACGGAAAGAACATTTTCGATGTTCCTGAATCGAACAAGGGAACCCGAAACAAACTGAAGAACCTCTATGATCTGCATCATATGGCAGGCATTATAAACTCTGACAGTACATTAAACGCGCTTATCGAACAGATATATTTTACCTCGAAAGGGAAACTGCAACTGGTTACTAAAGCAGGAACGCATATAGT
>CAZBZA010000225.1:0-5598 GCA_964495865.1 uncultured Lentimicrobiaceae bacterium | reverse complement strand
AATTCCGGTGCGGCCCGAAGTGGATGAGTAATAAGCCAGCGAAGGGCTTCCGTTAGCAGTGGTTGTGCCGTTGGGACGATAAATATATACTTCATCGGGAGGACCATAGGCATTCCCGTAATAGCTCGGATTTATACGATAAACTATTAGCCCTGAGCCGGGTACATTTGTTTCGTAAGTGCCGGTTTTTTTTCGGTATTCAACTATAAAATATTCAGTAAGTGAATTCGGCGACTTGATTTTAAAACAATTATTGGTTGCTGATGATAACGGATTCAACGTGTAAGTTCCGGTACTGGTTATTTCGGGAATAGCCGTAATCCACGAATAATTGGAATAGCGCCATTTCATATATGCGCCCATATGTCCAAAACCTTGTTCCATCAGGTCCCACGATTGCGCCGGCTGTATTCCGTTGCTGCTGTAATGGTAAAGATCGGGAGCGCCCAGGGCATGAAACATTTCGTGGCAAAGTGTTTTTACATCGATCTGTGTTTCAGGTTGAAAGGTATATTTCCATACACGTTTGCCGTTAATATAAGTGTTAAATGAATAGAGCGACCAGCTGTGTGCCCATAGCAGCGACGACCATGCACCGTTACTTCCGCGTACATTGAAACATACATTATCAACATTACCATCGTTGTCGCCATCAATGTTGAGTGCTGCAGGCACCGGCGAGTTTAGGTTTATCCAGGTAATGGCATCATTAAGCAAAGTGTGTTCGCGGATAGTACGTTCGCTCTCGTTGGCATATCCGGATGGGTTGGTTGTGGCATTATAGGGTTGGAAATAGTTTCGCTGATGGCTGTCGGCGTACGACAGGTTAGTCGTCATGGCACAATCGGGATAGTGCGTGGAGGGTATGGTAAGCTGATTGTACGATACTTCCGAGTAATACGACTGAAGCGAAACGCCTGTCACCAGGTTGAACTTATCATCAAAAAACTGCCTTGTGTTTGTAAATTCGGTATCGTCGGAAAAACGGATATAAACTACAATATTATTCAGTATACCGGTGCTTGGGGCACGGTTAGGCGATGCGGGGGCTTGCTCAAAACTGGTTCGGCGCAATTTGTATTCCGTTTCCGAAATTTTGACCCATTTTTCGAGACCCGCAGCCGACGGATTTACCTCTCCGGCTTTAAATTGGCTGGGTCGTACGAAATTTCCGTCAGAAACGCCATAATAATAGTATCCGTCAGCTGCCTGAATTATAGTATAGCCTTCCTGATCATGGAGCCAGTTGTAGTATTCGTCGCCGGATACAAAGCAGCTGACTTTCTGGTTATCAGGTTGAGTAACGGTATAGGCTAAGTACGAATAGTATGCGGCTTCAAGTTTAACATGCGTTAGTACAAGAGCAAAGAGCAGGAATAGTAGCCGGGTTTTCATGGTAGCAGATGTTAGCAATGTGAGGTGCGTGAGTGAAGTATAGCTTTAAAAAATGCATTTCTATATTTGATGTGTTATCCGTTTTTTTTGTTTTCCGAAAATTTACTATCCGGTTTTAGTCCTGTTTGTATGTTTTTTCGTTCGATGTATTTATTAAGTATTGATTTAAAAAGTTTTACATCGAAGGGTTTTGTAACGAGATCATCGCAGCCACATTCGCGTATTTTGATGCGGTCTTTTTCACTGGCATAGGCTGTTTGAGCTATTACCGGCAAATCAGGAAAGAGTTGTTTTATCTGCCTTGTTGCTTCGAAACCATCCATCAAAGGCATTTTCATGTCCATGATCACAAGGTCAATATGAAGGTTCGATTTACAGGCATTCACAGCTTCCCAGCCGTTTACCGTCCAGATAATGTTAGCTTTAAGCCCCTTGAATAATTCATTCAACAGGATTGAATTGAATTTTTCGTCCTCGGCAACAAGGATGGTAAGTTGCTTATCCGACTCCTTTATTGCGGGTTCAGGTAAAGCAATTTCTTTTTTGTGTTCAGCTTTTACAGGATTGTACGGGATTGTAAAATAGAAATTGGCGCCTTCTCCAGGTTTCGATGTCAGCCATATTTTACCTCCCAGCAATTCGACATACGCTTTGGAAATAGATAAGCCAAGCCCAGTGCCCCCATATTCACGGGATATCGAACTGTCAGCCTGCCTGAAACGGTCGAAAATTGCTTCATGCAAACTTTCATCAATACCTATCCCGGAATCTTTTACAAAAAACTCCAGGTTATCGCCTTTTCGGATATAGCCAAACGAAATAGTTCCCCGGTGGGTGAATTTATATGCATTGTTAAGCAGATTAGTGATGATCTGCAGCAATTTGGTTTCGTCAGTAATAATGTTGGAATACTCCTCGGGTAGCGGCGTGGTTAAATCAAACCGCACATCATTTTTTAACGTTTTTACCTTAAACTGCCTGTGCAGGTTTCGCAGCATCGAATTCAAATTGGTTTCCTTAGCCCTGTAAACTTCCTGCCCGGCCTCAACGGTCGAAATGTTGATAATATCATCGATAATGGAAAGCAGTTGCTTGCTGGCTTTACAAATTATATCCGTGTATTCCTGCCTGTCGGTAGCATCTAATTCAGGCTCATTCAAAAATCCGGAGAAACCGATAATAGCATTCATCGGTGTACGGATTTCGTGAGATATATTATTAAGGAAAGCCGTTTTCAGCCTGTCGTTTTCCTCTGCTTTTTTTAATGCAGCCGTGAGATCCTGAACTGCTTTTTTCCGCTGTATTGAGATGCTGATCTGGTTCGAAATAAATTCGAGCATATCCACATCGCGTGCTGAATATGCATTTATATTGTGATAGTTCTGAATTACAAAAGCACCGGTTGCCTTGCCATCTACTTCGAGAGGTACGCCAAGCCATGCTTTTGCAGGTGTGCCGATAATATCAATAATTCCCTGATTCTTAAGTTCGTTTATTTTATCGATTGTGAGAAGCAGCGGTTTGTTTTGTTGTATTACAAGCCCTGTCAACGATCGTTCGGCAGGCCAGCTTTCAATATTGTCTTTCTCGTCGGTGGCATTGGCATTGGTGATCATTCCAGTTGCCTCATCGTAAAAGGCAATAAAGAAGTTAGTTGTATCGAGCAGAGTTCCAAGCTGAGATCTGAAAATACTAAAGAGCTCCTCTTCATTACGGGTAGTAAGCACAGCATCAGAAATAGTATAAAGGACCTGCTGTATTTTTTCTGATCGTGTCCGTTCAGCTATCTCTTCGAGCAATTTCTTGTTTGTTGTCTCAAGGGAAGTTTTTGCTTCCACAGCATCTTCCATCATGCTAAGGGTTGCAATACGTGTCATATACAATTCCTCATCCCATGGCCTTTCGCCGAACGATGGTATTTCAAGCTCTTTGAAGCAATGATCGGATTTCATGCTTCGTACCCTTATTTTTGGTTGTATTCTTTTACCTTTCATATTTGCCATAGCGTTGCGGGTGTCGTACAATTTAGCTGAGGTTACGAGTGTCGGCGTATCAAAATCACTTTTGAGAGTATCGTTTGTAAGTATTCTCATTTGCACTACCGGGGTGCGTTGTTGGGTAATTGGTTCTGGTTTGGCGTTATTTGCAGAATCGTAGGTTCCATCGGTTTCAGTATGCTCCTCCGGAATCATTTTCCGAATCAAACTGATTCCATTACCTCGGGTTTCCGGTTTCATCTTTATTCGGATTTTTGAATTTTAGCTGTTTTCACTGCTTTGTACAGGATTGTATTTAGTTGTACTTTCTTTAATGTAAGGGTGTTGTAACAGACTGCAGTACTAATTTTTATGTAACCTTTTACATGCTTTTGCCAGGACCTGATACAAATACAAAATTAGCCGCACCGATCCTGTGCGGCTATAGCTGAACACACGCTTTTTATGTAAAGGGAAGTTGACAAATGTTGTAGCGAAAAGGCCTACAGTCGCTATTGTTGAGGCAGTTTTCGATGCATCACTTTTTCAAAATGCTTCGAAGTGCCTTTGAGAGAAGCTAACAGATGATAATTTTTAACCTATATTAATGTTAATATTTAAAATCAATTCATTTGACTGTTGAATATTTTTTTAATAATAGTCACTGTTGTCAGGGGAAATCGTGAAAAGATCAAAGAGAATCTTCACTCCACTGCGTTACGTTCCGAATGACAATGCATTAGGAATGATAGGGAAGGGGCTTGGTGGTGGCTGCGCCACCACCAAGCCCCTTCCATTCCTAAACACATATATGACAGTCATTCTGAGCGTTAGCAAAGAATATTATAATTTTTATCGGACAACAGTGAATAATAATACAATTTACGGTTTAGCCCGATGAATGCAAAAATCGGGCTTACACCGTTAATCAATATCATTTGATAAACTGGCCATAAGTTTATCCACTCTGTTGCCATCCATATCTACAATTTCGAACAGAAATCCTTCAATTTGAAATTTATCGCCAATACGCGGAATTTTATTCAGTTTGTACATGGCATATCCACCAATGGTATTAATGCTGCTGCGCTCTCTGCCTTTTTCGAATAAGTAGCGGATTCCGAGCAAATCTTTAACATCCCCAAGCTTCATCGATCCATCAATAAGGTACGATCCATCATCCCGTTTATAGGCTTCAGGTTCGTCCGCGTCCCCGGTTTCGGGCAGGTCGCCAATAATGTTTTCCGTTACATCGTGAAGTGTAACAATCCCTTCCATTGAACCATATTCATTTATTACAACGGCAAAATGATTTTTCGTTTCCCTGAAAAGTTGCAGAACTTTTATTGCCGGCATTTGCTCGGGCACAAATAAAGGTTCAACCAGCAATGTGTCCAAAGCCAGCGATTTATTATTGATATAGTATGTGAGAATATCCTTTTTGGCAGCAATACCTATCACGTCCTCAATGGTTTTAGTGCAGACGGGCATTCGCGAAAAGGAAGATTTTTTAACCGTATCCAGAATTTCCTCAGGAGTGCCGGTACTATCAATCCATTCTACATCACCTCTTGGTGTCATCATTGATCCGGCGGTTTTATCGCCGAAACGGATTACTTCGTTAATAATATCTGATTCTTCCTTTTCTATCACGCCCTGTTCGGAGCCTTGTTTTAATAGCAGGCGTAATTCTTCCTCGGTTATAGGTACATCGGCATTCTTTTTTATGCGGAAAAGTGTTAAAACCATTTTTGTTGAAACGCTGAGAAATATAACAATAGGATATAGGACTTTACCTGTTATTTTCATTGCCGGCGCCAACGCTATGGCAATACGTTCAGGATTATTGAGCGCAATGGTTTTGGGCACCAGCTCGCCGATAATAAGCGAAAAATAAGTAATAAATCCTACAACAAAAGTTACTGCCAGCGCATTAGCATAAGGGGCCAGAAAAGGAATACTTTTAAACACAGGCACCATATCCTCGGATAAGGCAATACCCCCGAAAGCACCGGATACAATACCAACCAGTGTAATACATACCTGCAGGGCTGAAAGAATTTTTTCGGGTTCCTGCAGCAAAAACAACGCAGTTTTTGCGCCACGACTGCCGGAATTTGCTTTTTCCTGTAAGCGCGATTTGCGCGACGAAACTAACGCGATTTCGAACATCGAGAACACTCCGTTCAATAAAAGTAAGATTGTGATTATAAGTATTTCCATGAAA
>CAZBZA010000224.1:0-5611 GCA_964495865.1 uncultured Lentimicrobiaceae bacterium | reverse complement strand
TGAACACCATCCTATACATCCTTCAAAAAGAATTCCGGCAGATTTTCCGTAACAAAACGATGCTGCCTATTATTTTTGCTATTCCGGTGGTTCAGCTTTTAATACTGGCCTATGCGGTTACTTTTGAAATCAAAAATATCAACCTGGTTATTGTCGATCAGGATCATTCAGTAGCTTCTCGGCAGCTGGTTTCGAAATTTGCAGCACCTCCGTTTTATCATATTAAAGCTTACGCAAATTCCTATGCCGAAGCCGAAGAGCAGCTAAAAACCGGCAAAGCACACCAGATTCTAATTATACCGAACCGTTTCGAACGCGACCTGCAAAAAGAAACAAAGGCAACTGTTCAATTGATTTCAAATGCTATCGACGGAAGCGCGGCAGCCATTATGAATGCATATGGAAATTCGATAATAGCTGATTATAACCGCGATATTATTGTCGATTTATCGGGAGGAGCGATAAGTAAACCACTTTTCAATATACAGTACTCCTATTGGTATAACCCTGAACTGGATTATAAAACCTATATGGTTCCCGGAATTCTGGTACTGCTTGTTACTGTTATAGGATTGTTTCTTTCATCCATGAATGTAGTGCGCGAAAAGGAAATGGGCACCATTGAACAGTTTAATGTTTCGCCTGTAAAAAAATACCAGTTTGTGATTGGCAAATTAGTCCCTTTCTGGTTTATAGCCCTTTTCGAACTTGCATTCGGACTGCTGCTGGCCCGCATTGTTTTTGGTATTCCGATAGTTGGCAGTCTGGGCCTGATTTTCGGTGTGGCAGCGGTGTATTTACTCGCTGTGCTGGGCATCGGATTATTTATTTCCACCCTGGTAAATACGCAACAACAGGCAATGTTCCTGGCCTGGTTTTTTGCCGTGGTTTTTATTATGATGAGTGGCTTATTTACGCCAGTCGACAGCATGCCGCAATGGGCTCAGAATATCAATATCATTAACCCTATAGCCTATTTTATTAAAATGATGCGAATGATTATGCTGAAAGGCTCTGAATTTCAGGATATTCTGAAACCATTAACATCAGTTGCTGTGTATGCGGTTATCTCGCTTACGCTGGCAGTGTGGAGGTATAGGAAGGTGGCGGGGTAATTGAAGATGAAATTCATACCCCAAAATATAGTGAGGTTTTAATGTACGAACACTATAACGGGTTTGAAAGCTGCAAAACCTTCCCTTGAACTAAGATTTGATTTCGCATCAGGAAATGATAATATATGATCCAAGTATTTATGTTTCAAATAAAGATTTAACATTCAGAACTAATCATTTCAAAGTATACCCTAACCCTGCAAAAAACAATATCACTATTGAAACGCCCAATATGGTTTCAAATGTGACTTTAACAATTTTTGATATCAAAGGTCAGGAACTTATCTTTAAGCAATTAAATGAAAATAAATCAAAAGTTGATATCAGTTCATTAAGCAATGGTGCATATATAGTAAAAATAGAGAGTGATAAAATTTCAGAGGTTCTGCGAATTTTAAAGGAATAATCTCTTTAAGACTTTGTATCACTTTAACGACATACATTTAAATCTGACAACATATGAAACTGTTTAATTAGAAATTCATCTTTTTTTTTTAATCCCATTAACTGGAGGCAAAATATAATTAAATTTATTCAACTTTTTATGGATCAAAATCAAAAACGAATTAGTAACCTGTAGATATATTTTTTAAAGTGAAAAAGAGCCATGGATTTTTAAATTTTTCAACTTTAATCATGAAAAGTCTTCTATGGGCAATGCTTTATTTGTTCCCTTTTTCTATTTCGGCTAGTAATTTCATGCCAGAGAATACCTTAGATGTAGAGAAGTGGATTAACGATAAACCTCTTGTGTTTATCGAAAACAAAGGACAAATTAAAGATTCCGAAGGTCTTCCTGCAGAAAATGTGCTTTTTAAAGCTAGTATAGGCAATTGTGATATTTACATTACTCAACATGGGATTAGTTATGTGTATTTTAAAAAAGAAGAGGAAAATAAAATATCCAATGATTTACTTAGTTTAAATTCGGAGGAAAGAAGTACATTATCATATTTTCGCTTCGATATGAATCTTGAAGGTGCAAGTATCAGTAGATCCAACTGCATAAAAGAGCTTCCTGCCGATCAGGGATACTATAATTATTATTACTCAAACAATTCCTCAGGGATACTTGAAGTGCAGGCTTTTGAAAAAATCATAATAAGAAACATATATAATGGCATTGATTGGGTAATTTTTGCAAACGGCGACTCAAAGGATTGTCCTATCAAATATGATTTTATAATACACCCATATGCTAATTATAAAGATATCAGAATCAAATATATAAATGCCCAGAGCATTGATTTGACTGAAACTAAAACAAAACTAATAATACAAACAATTGCTGGTAAAATTGAGGAAGGGAATGTTTATACCTATCAGGAATTCAATAACGGGAAGCAAAAAATAGAATGCCATTATCTTATTGACAATGAACATGAAGTATCATTTCAGATGGGTGCGTATGATAAATCTGAGGTACTAATTATCGACCCACTCGTATGGGCCACATACTATGGTGGTTCTGATGCCGAGTCATTTTCCGCAATTTGCACTGATAATGAAGAAAATATTTTCATTACTGGCTCTTCAGTCTCAACTAATTTTCCAACTCAATTTTTGCCTAATGCATTCAATATCGCTGATTTGAAAGGTGATAGGGATATTGTGATACTAAAGTTCAATAAACATGGTGTCCGGCTTTGGGCAACTTATTATGGAGGAAGCTCAACTGACGAGGGTTCAAGTATTTGTGTAGACAACCAAGGCTTTATTTATATAACAGGTATAACTAGTTCGAATAATTTCCCAACCCAAAAATTAGCTGGTGCTTATTGGGACGACAATTATTCGGGAATAGGTCCTGATGCATTTTTGCTCAAGTTTAATAATAGCGGAGACCGGATATGGGCTACATATTTTGGTGGAAATTATTCTGATATAGGTAGTTATTTGTGTAGCGACAATAACAATAATATTTACTTAGTAGGTACAACGCAATCCACAGATTTTCCTACCCGGCAATTTGATGCTTCTTATTATCAACAGGAAAAAGCTGATTATTTAGATGTTTTTATTTCTCGATTCAGTAGTCATGGAGTCCTGCAATGGTCAACACATTATGGAGGGAACGGGATTGATTACTGCTATTCTGCCTGTGTTGATGGAGAAAACAATTTATATTTAACTGGTAATACACATTCAACTGACTTTCCTGTGTTGCATAAACAGGGAGCATACTTCCAAGATACTTATCAAGGCAAAATAGATACTTTTATATTGAAATTCAATAGCTTAGGAGAAAGGCTATGGGCTACTTATTACGGTGGAAATAATACCGAATATGGCTATTCTATATGTTCTGACAGAGATGATAATATCTATTTAACTGGATTTACACAATCAATGGATTTCCCAACACAGAATAATCCAGGCGCTTTTTTTCAAGGAAGTCTTGCCGGAACATATGCCGATGTTTTTATACTTAAATTCAATTCTATTGGTGAAAGACAATGGGCAACTTTTTATGGTGGAAGCATATATGATTATGGAAATTCAATTTGTACCGACAGCAAGGGGAATGTATTTATAACGGGTGAAACCAACTCTTCGAATTTTCCAACTCAGGAGACCATTGGTGAATATTGGCATTCGTATAATGGTGGAGGGAATGATGTCTTCTTATTAAAGTTTAACGCTGAAGGCGAACGTCTTTGGGGAACTTTTTATGGAAGCACTGATTATGATGCTGGAAAAAGTATTGTAGCCGATAAGCAAAATTCTGTCTTTATTGCGGGAGTATTGAAAGGGAAAGATGCCTATACAATCGATTATGGGAATAAAGCATATTATGATAAAAGCTGGAATGGTAGTGCAGATGGCTTTATTCTCAAAATTATACCGTGTAACAATCAAAAAATAACTTCCATAAATACTAACAGAAATAATATCTGCAATAATGATTACGGCGATATTACATTGACTGCGATAGGAGGAAGCGGTGATTCATTGAAATGGTACTCTGATAATTACGGGCTAAATTATATCGGCAATAATGCTTCAATAAGCATTCCTGCTCCCAATGTAACTACAACTTATTTTGCACGATGGGAAAGTTTTTGTGATACTTCTGCATGTGATAGTATTACCATTTTCGTTTTTCCTGTAAAAGAATCTAAAGTAATTGCTACAGTATGCAGTGGTGAAGTATTTACTGTTGGGAACCATTATTATTCTGATGAAGGCATATATATCGACACGCTAACCTCAATTTCCGGTTGCGATAGCATTGTAACATCAAAATTGTCAGTAAATCCAATACAACAGTCTGTAATAGATCCATTGATATGCCAAGGTGATTCATTTACAATTGGAAATCATAACTACAACACAGAAGGATTATATTTAGATACCTTACAAACAACCTATGGTTGCGATAGCATTATAACCACATTCTTAAAAGTTCGACCCAAACCTCTTGTCAACTTGGGTAATGATACGATCATTTGTCCTGGTGACATTATAATATTATCTCCAGGTATTGGATTTAATCAATATTTATGGTCGAATGGTACTATTTTGAATAGTATGGAAATTCAAAGTCCAGGAACTTATTCGGTCACAGTTTCTGATAGTTTATGCTCTGAAAGGGATGAAATTTTAATCGGGAAATGTATTCCTGATATTTGGCTTCCAAATGCTTTTTCTCCAAACAATGATGGATTAAATGATTTTTTCGTGCCAGTAAGTCTGGAAGTTATTTTGAAATTTCAAGTATGGGTTTATAATAAATGGGGGCAGTTAATATTTGAATCCGATAATCTAGCCAATACATGGGATGGAACTCTAATTGGACATCAATGCCCAAGTGGAGTATATACATACTATGTAAGATATTTAATGGACTCTGAATTCTTTGATTCGGAAATGAGGGAAAAGCGAGGCATTGTTACTCTTATAAGGTAAAACCCTGGCAGATATATCGAAGTATTTTATCAAAAAGCTACAACTAGTTATAATAACTATACTCAATTTTTATCAATGGAAATATAGGTAATATCTCAACAGAAAATTCGGTATATTATTAATTGCGCGACTCTCCTCGTATTGAAAGATAGTTATTCTTAAAAATCCTATGAAGAAATCTGCAGTATAAATTTATTAGTGTATAGCTGTTTTTTAGGGTTGCTATGAGTTGTGAATCCTGATACTTAGATGTTGACTTCTTATGATGCTATACAATTTATATCTTTGCTCCTGTCAAACCTGCACATCAGCGAATTCAATTCATAAATTCATATCCTGAAACCTCTTAAACCCACCGCCCCCCCAATCATCTTCCTGCTGATAATTTCGGCAGTGGTTCGTGCTGTGATGGCTGCCGGTTTCTGCCTGGGCAACGACGAAGCGTATTATTACACCTACGCGCTTTATCCCGCGCTCAGCCATTTCGATCATCCGCCCATGGTGGGCTGGGTTATACAGTTGTTCAGTCTTGATTTATATTTCAGCAGCGAGTTTTTTATCCGCCTGGGTGCTGTAGTAGCCGGAAC
>CAZBZA010000223.1:0-5627 GCA_964495865.1 uncultured Lentimicrobiaceae bacterium | reverse complement strand
TTAGGGACCGGCCTATTAGAAATTTCACAACAGCTGTTGCTTCACCAGAAAGGCGTATGAGAATGAACAAAGGAATAAGCGTAACGCAAAACACCAGCTTCAACCATGCCCGGCAACCCGACAAATCTAACAAGCCTTGTTTTGCGAGCCTTTCGGTGAGGCATACAGATGTGTGAAATTTATAAAAAGCCTTGACCTTTTGGTTCTTTTGTGTCAAGACAAAAGAACAAAATCAAAATCAATTTAGTATATTTACTTCAATTGGCAATATAGCCAGCACATCAAAATAATATCATGCCGTTAAACTGTGCTATTCACAAACATAGAGAACTCTTTGAGACATAGAGCCTTCGTAGCATACTCAAAATTTGCCACCAAGCCACGAAAACACTAAGATTCACTAAGATAATGTGAAGTCGGGCCTATTCATGAATAGTTCAAGTTAGATAAGGTTTAAACATTTTGTTGGAAAATTCGTTTAATCTCTCGTTTTTCAAAATAATATAACAATAACTGAATATGAGAAAGAACAATCCTTATGCTTTTCTGCTTGCCATGTTTGGCGTAATTTTCACCATTTCGTCATGCGAACTTGCTGAACAACTCGACCCTGAATCGGATTCGGAAAAGAACGTGAAGGTCCTCACAAAAGGCGGTGTATGGAATGTGGATACCCTTAACATGAAAACTGATCTTTTCAGCGGAGGTAACAGTTTGATAACCAGCGATACCACTTACCTGAATTACGGAACTTTGGAATTTCAGGATCCTGAAGCGGCTAATAATCCAGGTTATGGCGCGGGTTTTTTGATACACCGGTATGCGATTAACAGTGTTAGCCATATTGACACTTTGGCCTGGGTGCCATACAATTTTATTTCAATCGGGCAGGAGAAGGTAATAACAATTTTCATTTCAGAGCCCGGAAAGGATAAGGTTATAGATGCGTTCGATATGTATCTCGACTTGAATATCAGGGAAGATAAAAAAGTAAAATTCTCCGGCTGGCGGCGCGAGACGATTTACGGCGGATCAGGTGGAAGTTTTGGCTATTACAGGAGTTATTCGCTTTCAAGATAGGGGAAACCGGAATTTCTGTCACTGAGTAATGCGATGTGAAATTGTGTAAGATTTATTCCGAATCAACTTTTGCCAGTTTCATGATGTTTTCGGGACAGACAGGTTCACCTGTAAAGAAATCTCTGCTTTTCCCCTGCGTAATGGCCCAACGGTCGAGCCACGAAATGCCACCGTTTTTATAATAATGATCCTTTGTGTGGTACAATTCGTCATTGAGAGCGGTTTCAAGATTTACAAAGGCATAACCGTTTTTCACAAACATTTTTAACAGTTCTCCCATAAAATCGCTGTTGAGCGAATTGGCATGGATAAGTAATATCTGGCGGATGTTGCGGCCAAATAATTTCTCCGATTGCCCTTCGTAATACCTGAGTTTCGATTCCATGTACCTGATATATTCTTTGCCAACCGCAATTCTTAGTTCATTGCTGTTTGTTTTTAAAACACTGTCATAGGCTGCGGCAAAAATCCATTCGGCGTTATCAATAGTAACAGGAGCTTCAATGTAATTGTGATTAGCCAGGTAGGTGGCCAGTGAATCGGCTTTGGCTTTGCTGTTTCCCCGGTGGAGGTATGGATGCCTGAAATAAACCATTTTGCTGTGGTGTTCCTTCATCAGTTTTTCGAGCAGGGGTTCGTTTTTTTCGATATCGTTTACAAACCGGCTGTAAGTTACGTGATTATAATCAGGATGTGAAAAGGTGTGATTTCCAAGATCGAAGCCTTTGATAAGCCATAACCTGAGCAGGTTAAAACGTGTTGAATCTATCAGTCCGTCTTTATAAGTTTTATCCATATTTACAAAACCGGTAGCCGGAGCCTGATGTTTCTCCAATTCATTCAAAAGATTAATAGTACGTCCCATTAAAACCCTGTTAGTCATGGAACCAATACGCACGAAAGGCAGGTCATCAATAGTAATGGCAACCATTTTTTGCTGGGCTGAAAGGCTAATGGTAAAACAGAAAAAGATAAGAGTCTGGCGGTATTTCATGGTATAAATTATTGCGGTTCAGGCAAAATGACTTTACTTACAATTCAAAATTTCACTTTTTAAACCTGATTTCGTTAAATGAGATGTTTTTCATTTTGAGTTTTCGTATCCTAATTTGATAATTTGAGCAAGCACCTTTTCCAATCTTCCTGTAAGGTAAAAGGGAATATTTATTAACGTATATGCTTTGCCGGCCAAAGTGTTAACCGTCTCCACATTTAATTTCCCCGAATAAATTCTTACAGCCCATGTATGAGGTGCCTCGTCCATAAATCTGTGCAATGACCTTAGTTTACCGCTTGCGCCTGATTTTACTTCAATTGGAATCAACAGTCCGTTGAAAGAAATTACAAAATCTACCTCAGCCTGGGCATTTTTAGTATCTCTTGACCAATAATTCAATCGTGCCAACACGGAATTCTCAGAGGAAAGTAATTCCTGGCCTGTTATATGTTCTGCTATCTTTCCACGATATGCATCTTCAATATTGGTTGATCCCAGCAATTCGCCCTGTATCCCGGCTTTGTAATTTACCAGCCCGGTATCGAGCAGTTGTAGTTTCGGAGATCTGTTTTTTATGTTTAAGGGTAAGCCGGTATTTACTACAGGGTAAACCATTTGCAAAAGCATTGTTTTTTCGAGTAATCTGAATGCTTCACCCATTTCGCGTGATCGGAAATTCGAATTGGCAAAACCTTCAAATGTTATCCTTTCGCCAGCTTGCGAAAAAGCGTTTTCGATAATAAATCTCACAACATGGATCGTGCTGGAGTTTCGTGCGTATTTCTCAACATCATCCAGGTACGAAACAATCAAGCCATCATACAGAGTCTTAAGTTTTGTAAGATCTCTGTTTTCAGCATAGTTGTTTACAATTTCGGGCATGCCTCCGATAATTGCATATTGCCTGAAAAGACTGGTAAGTTTATCATGTGCATATTCCGGAACCAGATTCTGATTCAAAATTTCTCTTGCCTGGAGTTCGCCTGTGGCAATCAGATATTCTTCGAATGAACACGGATGCACAGCCATGTATTCAACTCTCCCAACCGGAAAACTGATTTGGTTGTCGATAAGTGTTTCGAGTAATGAGCCCGCAGCAACTACAAAAAGCTCAGGCGTGTCTTCGTAAAAATAGCGGAGGAGACTCACTGCTTTGGACGAATTCTGAATTTCATCTATAAACAGCAAAGTTCTCCCTGCTTTTTTTTCTACGTTTTTTGCGAAAAAAACTGAATCAACCACATCACTAAATGGTGAGTCCTGACGGAACAAGGCTAAATCTTCAGGTCTGTCGAGGTTCAGGTAGATGTATGTATCAAATTTCTGAGCAAATAAATTTATGGCCGAAGTTTTGCCAACCTGACGTGCGCCTCTCAAAATCAAAGGTTTGCGATTTTGCCTTGCAGCCCATGAATCTAGTTTTGCTATTATATTTCTGTTAAACATACAGCTCTAATTTGTAAATGAAGGGATAAAATTAATTTATTTTGTAATAAAACCAAAGATTATTTGAGCATTTCTTGTAATAAAACCAAACATGATTTGGGAAAACTTGTAATAAAACCAAAGATGATTTGATCATTTCTTGTAATAAAACCAAACATGATTTTGATATTCATGTAATAAAACCAAAGATGATTTGGGAATTACTCCGCTGGATTTACCGCAAAGACGCAACGTGTTAATTATAGGATTATACGCAGAAAATGATGCTAATGTTAATTACGGAACATTGTTGTAAAGTAACTTTAAATCAGAGCTTTGGCTAAAAACAGTATAGTCCCCACATCTACCGGTGGCCCATCGTACAACTCAATAATTGATACTCCGGCCCGCTCAGTAAACGATTCAATACGTCCTTGTTCCTTAAAGTTTTTCAAACTTCCGCATACAAATAGATTTTGCTCATGCAAGCCACAAGCTCCACCAATAAATCCATGCTCAAAACCATCAAGTTTTATGCATAAAGGATTTACAAACAACACTTCGGAATCATGTTTTTTGAGGGATTTCTCAATTCCCAGGTCGGAAGTTATAAACGAATCATTTGGTAAAGCAAGCAGGTTGCACTGCACATAGCCTTGTTTAACTGCAATTATTTCGTGGTTAGGATTCAATTCTGCAACAAGCGGATCAGCGATTTGAGGGTTTTGAATTATATATTTTTTTGTAACCAGGGTATTGTACCGGGCAGATTCGGGATATGTTTTACCAACAGGCAACTTTCCTTTTGAATATTGTATGGAGTTTTGATCCAGAATATTAAAATACGTTGCTGGAAGATTAGGCGCAACAACCAGTCCGCCGGGAGTTTTGCAGAAAAAAATATCCGGATGCCCCGAAATAGCATCGTAAGTGATGCCTTCGGTTGCAAATTTCACTACTTCGCCATAACCTGAAAGTTTTAACATTGCCTCTTCGGGCATTTTGCTGTCACACAGTATCAGCATGGTATTCAAATCCTTTTAATTCAGCACTTTCGTTGAATGCAACTTTACGGAAACTTTCCAGGAACATGGCTTTATTCAGCGCTTTATAACCAATAGCTGGGTTGCGCATGCCATTAGCCACAGTTAAGGTTAGCAAATTTCGTTTACCGTTTGGGAAAACCATGGAGTTAAATTGCCTTTTCCATATCTCGGAATAAACCATTTCGCCAAATGCCACTTCGAAAGGACCGGCAACCAGGCTGCTGCGGTCGAGCAAGCCTTCAGACGGATGAAGCCCGATACGAAGAATTTTTACTTCTGCATTAATAAACAAAGGTACCAGATCGGCAACTCTGCTTAGAGCTTCGTCAAGCGAAAGCGGCTGGTATTCCCCATCAATATATAGTTGTTCCAGTTCGGTGTTTTTAATGACCAGCGTTGGGTAAATGCGGGTACAATCGGCTCCCAGCCGTATTATTTCCAGTGCTGTAGAAATTGATTTTTCAGCCGTATCGCCCGGCAAACCGATCATCATCTGCAATCCAAGCTTAAATCCGTTTTGCTTTATCAATACCGCTGCTTCCGCTACCTGTGCAGCCGTATGTCCGCGACCTGCAAGTTTCAGTACTTCATCGTCGAGCGACTGCGCACCAAGTTCAATTGAAGTTACTTTATGCAATTTGAGGAAATCTAAAATTTCCTGGTTTATATAGTCAGGGCGGGTCGATAGCCTTATTCCATGAATTTTGCCCGATTCGATAAATGGTTGGGCACATTCGAGGTAAGCCTGCTGCTCTTTTATCGGAATACCGGTAAAATTGCCACCAAAAAACCCAATCTCCACTTCGCCACCTGCCGGGATGGTAAGCAGATGTTCATTTACTTTTTGCACCACTTCCTCAACCGTTGGCGCACATTCGGCTCCCGCAATACGGTGCTGATTGCAGAAAACGCATTGGTTCGGACAGGCTTCTTCGGGAATAAAAACGGGGATGGTATTATGGCGGACTCTCATGGAGTGCAAAGATAAGTGATTCCTTATACAAGATATATTGTTAAGCTAATGCACAAAAAAACCGGGGAGAGATTAGCCCCGGTGCAAGTAGTGTGAAGATTTAACA
>CAZBZA010000222.1:0-5632 GCA_964495865.1 uncultured Lentimicrobiaceae bacterium | reverse complement strand
TGCCTTTTCGAACTGGATTTTAAGCTGGTTGTAGAATTGCAACTTGCTGTCAGTCTCCATGCTTTGTAAGGCTAAAGTCTGAGCCTGCGCATATTTCACCGTGTTTTTATTTTCCCACAAGGGAATAGATACACCTACCGTTACACCCTGGAAATGTTCGCCTACAACCTTTTCGCTCATATACCCGGCCGATGCTTTTGGAAGCGACAAAGCCCGGTTCAGTTTTTCCTGTTGCATATTTAGTTCAATCTCCTGTTTCATCCATTGCAATGCCGGGTTATTTTGTTCGGCTTTGCTGTACCACTGATCGAAATCAGCCGGAAGCATTTGCGGCTGCACGGAACTTTCGTTCAGTTCAATTGCAATTCCACCATTCAAAGCCGCAAGCTGATTTAATACTGCATTTCGTTCGATGGTTAACACTTCAACTTCCTTCCTGCTGTTAAGCAGGTTAAGCTGAGCTTTGTTATGTTCCAGGATACTGACTTCTCCTTTTTCATACATTGTCTGAAACGCATCCGCAATATTCTGTGCATGAGCAAGCCGCTTTGAATTCTCAATAATTACAGCATTCGAATGCATAAGATCGGCAATTAAAAGGCGTGCATTGAGCATAATATCTTTGCGTTGCCTTTGGTATTCAATGTCAGACTGAAGGCTACGCGAATCCGCAATCTGCCGGCGGTAACCATAAGCCGTCGGGAAATCGAACGATTGTTTGATGTTAATATCCGTACGGTTACCTGTTGCATCAGGAGTTCCCCACAGATAATTGAAACCTACTTCAGGGTTCTGAAGATAAATCCCGGTGCGATTACCCAGTTTTTCAGCTTCCACACTTTTACGCAAAGCTATAAGGGTGGTGTTGTTCTTTTCGATGTTCGACAATACGCTGTCAACCGTTATTTGCGCCGCAAGCGAAACAGGCAAAATGAAAAGAAGGGTACATATTTTTAAGTACTTGTTCATACGTTATCGTTTTTAATTATTCCACGACTGAATAAAATGCTGTACACGATCGGCACAATATAGATATTGAGTAAAGTTGAAGTTAACAACCCACCTAATATTACTTTCGCCATCGGGCTTTGGATTTCGTTTCCTGATAAATCGCCTCTTAAAGCCAAAGGAATCAGCGCAAGCGCAGCTGTTAATGCAGTCATTAATATTGCGTTTAAGCGATCGGACGAACCCCTTGTAACTGTTTCGTACAATGAAATGCCTTGGCTCTGCAATCGCTGGTAATTGCTGATAAGCAGAATACCGTTACGGGTTGCAATGCCAAAGAGTGTGATAAATCCGATAATGGCCGGAATACTTAACACGCCTGAGGTGAAATAGATAGTAAAGACTCCACCAATTAATGCCAGGGGCAAATTAAGTAATACCACACCTGCCAGTTTAAAGTTTTTAAACTCCTGGAAAAGAAGCAGGAAGATTATCAGCACCGCAAGTATGGAAGTGATAAGCAATGTTTTTGACGCTTTTGCTTCACTTTCGAACTGTCCGCCATATTCCACGCGGTATCCTTCGGGAAATATTACATTATCATTTACATTTTTCTGTATATCCTGCACAACGCTGCGTATATCGCGGCCTGCAACATTGGCCGAAACAACCACCTTACGCTGAACGTTTTCCCTGCTTATGGCACTTGGTCCGGTAACTGAAACAATTTCGGCAACCTGTTCCAATGGCACTTTTTTGCCGTCGTACGTATCAATCAGCGCCGAACGGATACCATCGATTGTTTCGGTGTAATCCTTGTTAAGCCGCAAAACCAGATCGAACCTGCGTTGTCCTTCGTAAATATCCGAAAGCTTTTCGCCGCCGAAAGATATATCGATAAACTCATTGAACTGTTCGATTGTAATTCCGTACTGAGCAAGCATATCGCGGTTGGCACGTATCTGAATCTGCGGTATTTCAACCTGCTGATCCACATTTACATCAACTAATCCTTCAACACCCGTTATGGCGTTTTTTATCTCGTTACCCATCGTAAACATCTTGTTCAAATCAGTACCAAACACTTTTATAGCAATGTTAGCCCTTGTACCCGAAATCATGTGATCGATGCGGTGGCCCAAAGGTTGCCCTATTGTGGCAGCAATACCCGGAACACCTGCTATCTTTTTACGCACATCAGCCATAAATTCATCACGGTTTCGATCTTTTAGTGTAAAGTTTACATCCACTTCCGCACTGTTTACGGTTTGCGAGTGTTCATCCAGTTCTCCGCGTCCTGTGCGGCGGGCAGTGCTTTCAATTTCAGGAATCGACAATAATTCAGTTTCAACCAGGTTGCCCAGGCGGTTGCTTTCTTCCAGCGATGTGCCGGGTTTGCTTACGACGGATAAGGTTAAAGATCCTTCGTTAAATTCGGGAAGGAAACTACGGCCCATTGTCGAATACAACACAAGCGAAACAATAAACAGTCCGAGTGAAGAGAATAATACTGCACGTTTGTGCTTCAAAGCCCAGCCAAGCGATTTCTGGTAGTTTTCGGTGAGTTTACGGGTAAGCCATTTATCTTTTTCGTTTTTCGCCAGGTATTTATCATCCGAAAGCAGCATTTTACATAGCAAAGGTGTAAGCGTCATTGCAACCACGAGCGAAAGGAATAAGGATACTATAAAAGCAATTCCCAGTGGTTTAAGCATACGACCTTCCATTCCCGAAAGGAAAAACAAAGGGAGAAAAGCCACGATTATAATAAGCGTTGCATTTATGATGGATGCCCTTACTTCTTTGGAGGCTTCGAACACAACCAGGAAAGCACTTTGACGGTTCTCGGGCGGGAGCTGTCGGTTCATTCGCAGGCGTTTGTACACATTTTCCACATCAATAATTGCATCGTCAACCAAAACGCCAATTGCAATGGCCATTCCGCCTAAACTCATGGTATTGATGTTTAAGCCAAGGAATTTCATTACAATCACAGATCCCAGCAACGAAATCGGAATAGCCAGCAACGATATAATAGTTGTGCGAAAACTTCCCAGGAAGAGGAACAGAATAATTACAACGAATATGGCGCCTTCTATCAGCGCATTCTTGACATTATTCACTGAGGTTTCAATAAAATCTGCCTGTCGGAAAATTTTGGTATCCAGTTTCACATCGGGAGGCAATGATTTCTTTAATGCAGAAAGATTCTCCTCAATGCGGCGTGTTAAATCGAGGGTATTTGCATTGGGCTGTTTCGAAACGGAAATGATAACGGCTGGTTTAGCGTTTTCGGCGGCATAGCCCATTTTTATTGCGCTTCCTATTTTCACATCAGCCAGGTCATTGATCTTAACAGGCTTTCCATTTACCGATTTAATGTACGAATTACCTAATTCATCCAAATCGGCAGTTCGTGCAATACCCCTTACAACATATTCGTTGCCGTATTGGCGCAACGCTCCACCCGAAGAGTTTTGGCTTATGCCTGCACAAACAGCTGCCAGTTCGCTCATCGAAACATTGTAATGCTTCATTCGCTGCGGATCAGCCAGCACCTGGTATTGCTTGTAGTCGCCGCCAATAATTGTAACCTGCGACACTCCTCCTGTTGCCAGAAGCAATGGTTTAATATTCCAATCGGCAATAGTGCGCAGGTCCATCATGCTTGTGCTATCGGCCTGTAGTCCCAGGAAAAACATTTCGCCCATTACACTCGACTGCGGAGCGAGTAAAGGCTGACCAACACCAAGTGGCATTTGCGAAGTAACGCTGATAAGTTTTTCACTCACCACCTGCCGGGCTTTAAAAATGTCGGTTCCCCAATCAAATTCGACCCATACAAATGAGAAACCCTGTGCCGATGACGAACGTACTCTGCGGACATCGGTAGCGCCGTTCATGGCTGTTTCGATAGGGAAAGTAACCAATCGTTCAACTTCTTCCGAAGCCATTCCGTGAGCATCAGTCATTATAACAACAGTTGGAGCTGTGAGATCGGGAAAAACATCCACATCCATATTGCTTGCCGTGCGAAAGCCGACAACCATCAGCACCACCGCACACAGCAGCACAAAGTACTTGTTGTTAAGTGAGAATTTTATAATAGAATTCAGCATCGTTCTTCTCCTTTCTTAGTGTACATGTCCTGAATGAGCATCCAGGGTACCGGTGGCCTGGGCAAGTTTAATAAGTGTTGCGCCTCGGGTAACAATGCGTTCGCTTTCGGATAAACCTTTTAAAATCTCGGTTCGCAGCCCATCGGTTGCGCCGGGATGAACTTCACGTTTCTCGAAAAGTTCAGGATTTACCTGCACGTAAACGAAGTAATTGCCCTGATCTTCGAGCAATGCATCATTTGGAACGGTCAATGCCCGGGTGTTGGTTGTAGTTTTGAGATACAATTCAACAAAACCTCCGGCGATGAAACTTCCTTTATTGTCAATCTGAAGACTTACCGGAATTAAATAATTATCGGCGTTGGTGTTACGTCCGTACGACAAAACTTTTCCATTCAATTCTGCAAGGGTGTAAGCCTGACTGTCGTGTAAGGTGCGTATGTTGGCATTGGTGATGTTACCTAAAACCTGGGCGTACTTTTGCTGAACTTCGGCATGTAAAACCAGCGTTTTATTCTGCGAAACACTTACAATGGGTTGACCTGCTTCAACATATTGTCCATTCTGAACAAAAAGCTGTTTTACAAAACCACTCATGGGGCTGCTTACGTTTTGCCCTTTCGCGCTGAAATTGGTGTTCAGGTTGTCGTAAATGGCTTTGGTATTTTCAAACTGGTTTTTAGCAGCTGTCAGATCTTTATCCGAAACAATTTTGTCCTTTGCAAGCTCTTTCATCCTTTCGTAATCAGCTTTTGCTTTTTCGAAATTATTCTGAGCTTCCAGAAAGCGGACCGTTGAATTATTCTCAGCCATTCCACTTCCGGAAACGGAGAACAAAACCTGTCCGGCTGAAATGCTTCTTCCTTCTGTAACATTGCCCGAAGAGAACGTCAACATACCACTGGTTTTGGCTGAAACCATAATTTCATCGCCCTGGGCCGACTGAACCTGTGCCGTGGTTTTAATTACCTGTCCAAAAGGTTCAGTTTTTGGCATATCAGTAGCAAAATCTATTTTCCACGATTGTTCTTTTGTAAAAACTGCCGCGAATGGCGAGGTTTTAACGGCTGCCTGTGCATGTTTATCAGCATCTTCTTCTTTCGAGAAAACTGCAATATCGGAAACCACCAATTGTGATTTCCCTTTGTCATTATCAATATCAAAGATAATCTGACCTTTACCAGGGGTGCCGGGTGTGATTTCGAAAGCATAAATACCTTTACGGGTTGGTTGGGTGAGTTGTTGTGAAACTTCCTTGCCTTCAATTATGAGCCGTATAGTTATACTGCCGTTCATTACAGCGTTAAATCCGGGCAGGTGAGTGAAATGCGAAAGCACACCCGATTTTTTACCGACCACAAAAGGATCAGCTTCGGCAAAAACTTCGTAATCGGGGTTATAAGCAGTTAGCTTTAAGCTGACTGCTTCATGTGAATCAGCTTCAGATGCATCGTGTACATCTGTCTTTTTTTGCGAACAAGCAGATAACAATACCGCAATTATGGCAATGGAGGAAATGATTTTTTTCATACTGGTTTTCTTATTTCTTATAAACTCACTCATTT
>CAZBZA010000221.1:0-5635 GCA_964495865.1 uncultured Lentimicrobiaceae bacterium | reverse complement strand
TCGATAACCGTGTTACTATTATCCGGCCACCTGTTAAAGAATCCTACGGCACGGTAGCTGTGTTTGCTGATTTGTATGGAAACCTGTGGGATTTAATTGAACCGGTATAAAAAAAAGGAGCCGAAGCTCCTAATAATTTAATCAGTTTCCCAAAATCAGGACTGGGCATAGGCTGCCGCAAATTCAGGTGCAAATGCTTCGAATTTTGTTTTTCCAAACTTCTGAATACGGGAAGCAAGGTATTCCGAAGCCATATTGCCACTTCGCATTGCTGATCCCATTTCGGCATAATTTTTAGCTACATCTTCCGGAACTCCGTTTTGCAGCATACCGCCCATCGTTTGTTCGTCGCTGAAGTTAACCCATTTCAAATCAGGTTTTCCGATGGCAGAACCAAGGATTGAAGCTACTTCATCCGTGGTTTTTTCGTCGCTGGCAACATAACGAATGCTGCTGCCTGTAAATGAAAGGTTTAATAATTCTTCAGCTGCAGCATCGGCTATGTCAGCCGGATTTGACAGAACAAGTTTTGCATTTTCACCATAATTGCCGCCTATAATTCCCATGTGTTTGATCATCCCTATATTGGCCATGAAATTGTAATAGAAAAAACCTGGCCGGAGGTGTTTCACATTCACTCCTTCGAGCGCATTCAGCGCCTGCTCAACATAATATAAACCACTTACCGGCCCGCAACCTTCCGGCATATGAGCACCCATACTGCTCAGGTTTACAACATTTCTTACTCCCGCAGCTGCAATAGCCTGGGCATAAATATTACCAATACCGGCAATATGTTGTTTCCAGTCGGCTGCAGTGTATGTTGGAGGTACCATTGTGTAAACAGCATCAGCTCCTTTAAACACATGGGTAACAAAAGCCAGATCACTAACTGATCCGATGGCAGCTGTTGCACCAAGTGATTCAATTTCAGATTTTCGATCAGCATTGCTGCTGATAACTGTGACATTGTGTTTTGCTGCAATTAATTTTTCTACAAGCGGTTTGCTTATATGTCCTAAAGACCCTGTTACAATAATTTTCATCTTTTTTGTTTTTATTTAAGGGAACAAAGGTATATTTGCACTTACTTTTATACAAGTACTTACCCCAAAGTGTGTACAAATGACAAAGATTAAACAAACCTCCACTAACCAGGACAACCGCAAAAATGCACTAACCAAATGCCCGGTTACCTATACTATAGACAAAATAGGTGGCCGCTGGAAACCTATCATTATTTTCAATCTGCTGGGTGGAACCAGGCGTTACAGCGAATTAAAGAAACTTATTCCGGCTATTACCGAAAAAATGCTGATTCAGCATCTTAAACAACTTGAAGCTGATAATCTTGTACACCGGAAAGCTTTGCCGGTTATACCTCCGTTTGTTGAGTACAGCCTTACTGATTCAGGTAAAGAATTGAAGCCGGTGCTCGATGCCATGGTAAGCTGGGCAATGAAAAACAGGTAGAAAACATCCCTTCCGCTAAGCCCGGATATGGAAGATCAGTTGCAGTAGGATAATGCCTGAAAGTCAGATGTCGGAAGTTGGTAGGAAATTTTGAATAGTATAGAATTTAAAAGCTGATGATGATTTCTCTGAATCACCCATCTCCCCCTCACCCCCTCACCCCCTCACCTACTCCGCTTATCTCACCTCATTAAACCTAGCTATCTCAGCCGGCCATCCCCATAAACATCCCGCCAAAATACGGAATAAGCCAAATCAGCCAAACGATTAAACTATATCGGTGAAAACCGGTACGTGCTTTTTCATTTCCTTTTCGTACTACATACGTTGCCCAAATAGCATGCGCGAGCATCAGCCAAAGTGCAATCTGCCCTGTGAGTGTATGGATTTCCATTAAATTGAATGGTCCGTCAGCAAGCTTTGTCATAGCCCATGTTCCTGAAATATCGAATGTAAAACCGGTCCAGAAAGCTGCGACATGCCACGGCTTCAGATAACGTGCTATACGCTCAGCCCATACGCCCAGAGAATAAAACAGCAAAGCAAGAGTGATAAGGGTTGTTGATAGTATCATAAAAGCTGTCATATTCGCACCAGATTTTAATTAAAAAAGATAATGTTTAGCAAACTTAAGCAAAAAGGCGGAAAAGCGTTTGTTCGGGTTACACCGAAAAATCCGGCCATCCATGGAAATTCAGTAATACTCTGTTAGATTTTTATTTACCGCAAAGACGTAAAATAATATGTCGCAGATTATCAGCAGAGTAGAACGCAAAGGCCTGATTTCATATATTGTTGATATTGAGGCTACTGAAAATTACTTACGGACTATGTTCATTATAACAGATCATTCATATTCTTCTTCCCGCAATTAGTGTAAATGAAATCCTATTCCGTAATTATTCGAATTTTTAAAGCTATCTTTACATCTAATAAAGTTTCATTTGTAACTTTATTCTTTTTTCACCTTTCAACGGAAAAAAATGAGAAAACCCTGGCTTTTAATTTTCCTGCTTTTAACAATCGCGAAAACGCATGCTCAGGACTACAGAATCAGTTTTGCGGCCATTGGCGATACTAATGTTGTAAGCAATGTAAAAGTTGAAAACTTAACACGCGGAAATTCCGTCTTTTTGAATTCAGGAGATACTCTTCACCTTAAATCATCATTAGGCATTGATTCGCAGGATATTGAAGATGACCGGATTCATTTGTACCCGAACCCAATGAAGGATCAGTCCATTTTAACCTTCGTTTCGACAGATGAAAATAGCACGGCTTTCAGTATTGTTGATTTGAGCGGCAAAACCGTTTATCGTACCTTCCTGATCCTCTCACCCGGTAAGCATAGTTTACGGATTTCGGGTATTGACCCGGGAATATATTTTGTGAAAGTAACAGCAAAAAACTATTCGCGCGCCATAAAACTTATAAGTGAAAGCAGCTCCAAAAGTCAGACGGAAATTATGGTAATTTCTTTCGATGAATCAACCGGGAACATGTCTTTGAAAAGTGCTGAAACAACAACTGAAATGCTTTATTCCGATGGCGATCTCCTGCTTTTCAGAGCAACGGCAGGTCCATACAGTACTGTCCTTACTGATACACCAACCAACAGTAAAACGATAACCTTCGGTTTTAGCTCCTGTAATGACTACGATGGTAACCATTACACAACAGCCCTTATAGGTAATCAGACATGGATGGCTGAAAACCTGAAATCCACTCATTTTTCGGATGGGACAGAAATAAACCAGGTACAAAGCAATTCCGATTGGGGTAATCTGAGCTACTCGGACCAGGCATATTGTTATTATGATAATTCGACATCGAATGGAAATACTTTCGGTGCGCTATATACCTGGGCAGCGGCGATGAAAGGAGCGGAAAGCAGTGAATTAAACCCAAGTGACGTTCAAGGTGCCTGTCCGTGCGGGTGGCATTTGCCTAGTGATGAAGAATGGATAGAGTTGGAAATGCATTTAGGAATGAGTTATGAGGAAGCATATGGTCTTGGATGGCGTGGAACGGATGAAGGTGATAAACTGAAATCGGCCTCCGGATGGTTTAATGGCGGGAACGGAACAAATTCAAGTGGTTTTTCGGCCCTGCCGGGGGGATCGCGCAAAAAAGGTCTGTTTGATGGACTGAACAAAACAACCGTCTTCTGGAGCAGCACTGAATATTTCAATATCAACTATTTAGCCTTTAACAGGAGCTTAAGTTACCTTTATTCGACGATTGGTTGGTTTTCTGCCGCTCATTACTATGGGTATCCGAAGAACTATGGATTATCAGTAAGGTGCTTGAAAGACTAGACGAAAAATTAATACTACTATCCGTAGAGTAGAATATTGCAATTTCAACGATTAATCGCAATACCAGTTTGCAAGTTGGTTAACCATAAAAAAAGCCTGTAAACTATTAATTTACAGGCTTTTTGATTCATTTCGGTGGAGTGTAGGGGAGTCGAACCCCTGACCTCTTGCCTGCCAGGCAAGCGCTCTAGCCAACTGAGCTAACACCCCGAAAGAGAGTGGCAAAATTAAGAAACTTTCCTAATTTTACACAAATTAGTTTATTTTTTATGAAACGACTGTTTGCAGCCATTAAAATTCATCCTTCAGCAACGTTCATAAAGGTTTTGAATGAGATTTCCACTTCACTCCGCCACGAACGTATTAAATGGGTGGAACCGGAAAACATGCACCTGACCCTGAAATTTTTCGGCGAAACGGATGAAGTACAAATCCCTGACATATGCCGGGCATTGCATACTGCCGTTGAACAATCAAAACCTTTTGAGTTGAAAATTGCCAACACCGGCATTTTTGGAAGTCGCTACGATCCCAAAGTTATATGGTTTGGTGTTGATAAAAATCCTGAGTTGGATATCCTTGCTAAAAATATTTTCGCCGAACTGCAAAAATGCGGTTGGACACCTGACAGACAGAATTTTGTTCCACATCTTACCATCGGTCGCATAAAGGGAATTAAGGATAAGCCGTTGTTTCAGAAAATTATTAGTAATTTCAATACGCTGCAAATTCAGGAAGAAAATATAACTGAAATTATACTTTACGAAAGCATATTGCAACATGAAGGACCTATATATATAAAACTGTTTTCGGCTAAGCTTTAGAATAATTTGTTCTCAGGTGACACGAAAAAAGAAGTGCTTATGAGTTTGGTATTTCTCCGTTTTCCCCCATGCCCTCTATGCCTCCGAGGTGAACTATTCACAATAAAAAACCCTCCGGAAATAGAATCCCGCAGGGTTTAAAAATCATCAAAATTAGTATCATTCTTTCGCTGAAGAACTAGCATCGCTTTCCTTTCGGTATTTTTCAATAAAAAAATCGATAATCAGTGCCATACCTCCGAAAATGGATGCCATGGAAAAGTATGCAGCTTCAGCTGACATTACATCATACTTTGCCAGAAATTCGGCAATCAACAGTCCTAGGCCTACGCCAAAAAGCAAAAGGCCCCATTTAAGTGATGAGTAGCAACGGCCATCCTGATCTAATATAGAAGCATCGCGGCCGCTTTGTATCAGCGCCATGCGCTCTTTTTTGCGGTAAGATAAGTAAACAATTCCCAATATCATTGCAAAAAAGGAGAGCGGGATTAAAAATTCAGCGTTATTCATAACAGTATTTTTTTGAGGGTTTATGATCGGTTCTCTGCTCATTATGACGTAACATTTTTATTCAGGTTACACAAAAAGGGAAGTTTTGTTGTAATTTTACGTTTGAAGGATTAGGGGGATTAAATAGATTGATAGGATTGAGAAGATTGAGAAGATTGATGGGAAAGAGGGATTGAGACCGAAACTTGAAACCTGAAACCAGAAACCCTTCAAACCCTTCAAACCCTCCAAACCCTTCCTGTAACCTTTTCCCCCAACTTGCGTCATAGAAACACATGAAAGAACAGGACGATATTTTTCACGTGCAGAGAGTGCTGGCAGGAAATACTGCAGCATATGCCGTTCTGGTCGAAAAGCACAGTGATATGGCGTTCACTATCGCAAATAAAATAGTACGCAGCCGCGAAGATGCAGAAGAAATTGCACAGGATGCGTTTGTGAAAGCTTATCAATCGTTACGTTCTTTTAAAGGAGATTCGAAATTCAGTACCTGGTTGTACCGGATAGTTT
>CAZBZA010000220.1:0-5649 GCA_964495865.1 uncultured Lentimicrobiaceae bacterium | reverse complement strand
ATCTCGATTATTATAAACTGGCTGAGGTTGAAGTGCTGCTGGATACAATTCTTCACACATCTGATGCAGATCTGATAATTACACTCAGTCATTCAGGAATAACAGATACACTGGTAAACAGGCGGGGAGGTGATGGCGATAATTTTATTTCTACGCGTTTATTCGATGCTGCAACCAATTTGGTTTCATCCGGAAGTGCTCCGTTTACCGGTGAATTTAAACCTGACAGCCCTTTAAAATCATTCCTCGGCTTCGATCCGAACGGCGAATGGAAATTAAGCATCTACGATGGCACAACCGGAAACACAGGCGTTCTGCAGGCCTGGGGATTAAGGCTATACTTCGCCGGAATAACAGCTGTTGAAAACGAATCAGAATTAAATCATGGGGATTTTATTCTAAACCAAAATTACCCCAACCCTTTCAACAAATGCACAACCATTTCCTGGTTTCAACCGACGGATGCACATGTACTTCTAAAAGTTTACGATTTTACAGGCCGCGAAATAAAAACGCTTGTGGATTGTGCTCAGGCGAAGGGAGAACAAAAGGTCATATTTGATGCAACAGGCTTACCGGCTGGGGTTTATTTTTGTCAGCTCCGGGCAAATGGAAAGATTGAATCGAAGAAAATGATCATTCTAAACAAGTAAACTACTCTTAAATAAATATAGAATTTTAAAAAGAGGAGGCTATGAAAAATAAATTGAATTTAATACTCTTCTGCCTGATAATAATTGCAGGCCCGGCTGAAATTCGAGCCCAGGTTTCTGATACAGTCTGGTCAATCAGGCTTAACGGACAAGCGTCAGCGTATTACACTGGTCTGTTTCATGTTATTCAAACAACGGATGGTCATTATTTGGCTGCCGGAACATTTTATACCGATACGACTGAAAAGGATGCCTGGGTTGTTAAATTTAATGACAAAGGCGAAGTTTTATGGAACCGGACTTATTACACAGATACTACACAACCCTGGATTGGAGAAAGCGCTCATGAGATTGTTGAAACGGATGACGGGAAACTGGTAATTTTTACCACGAATACTCAATATGAGCATCATCTCCTGTTTCTGAATGCTGACGGAGAACAGACCAACCTTATAAAATATAAGGATTCGGAAGATCCATATTACATCTTTTGTGGAGCGCGTGCATCAGATATCGGGTTTGTTGTTGCTGGGGATCATCCGGTTTGGGATGGGAATAACTGGATTCATTACAGCTGGTACAAAAAAATTGATGATTCAGGTAATATGATCTGGGAACATTCTTTTCCTCCAACAAATGGGAGTTGGGAAAGATTTGAATGTATTGGCAAATTGCCGGAGGGAGGGTATATACTGGCAGGAAGCTCTGATTCGCCTGATAATTATGACGAATTACTGTTTGTCAAAACGAATATTCAGGGCGATACAATCTGGACAAAAAGGTGGGGAACAGCTGTTATTGATACTCCGTATGAAATAGTCCCTGTTACTGGAGGTGGTTTTATTGTTGCAGGCCAAAAGGCGTACGATGCATCATACAAGGGATTTTTATTGAAAATCAGCGACAATGGAAGCGAACAGTGGTTCGAAACATATAATGATTACTCCAATGATGAAATATTCTCAGTTAAACCTTGTCGTGATGGTGGCTACATAGCAACAGGGTCCTTTAAGCCTTACAGCGCCAGTTATACCAGGCTCTGGGTTTTTAAAACTGACGGCCAGGGCCGAATGGTGAAATCGCTTTTTTGGGGAGATGAGGTTCAAGGATACACCGGGCAATCGATACTTCAAACTGAAGATGGTGGATACATAACCGTGGGTACCACATTTGCCGGAGGTATTATTGTAAAAATCAGCCCTTCCTTTGGCTCATTGGGGATAGAGGATGATCCGGTACGTAATAATGGTGGATTCTTTTTAGGGCAGAATTACCCCAACCCTTTCAACAAATGCACAACCATCTCCTGGTTTCAGCCGACGGATGCACATGTACTTCTAAAAGTTTATGATTTTACAGGCCGCGAAGTGAAAACTCTTGTGGATTGTGAAATGGTAAAGGGAAAACACCAGGTTACTTTCGATGGGTCCGGTTTGCCTGAAGGGGTTTATTTTGTTGGAGCTAATGCATCAAATATCTTTTTAACAAAGAAAATTGTGAAATTGTGAAAACAGACAATGTCATTTTAACCACTCGTTCAATTTTCCCTGAAGAGGAGGCTTTGGGATGAGTTAAAAAACATCAGCCATGAAAAAGTCAATACTACTTTTAGTATTAATACTATTCCTTTTCTTAAATGCCTATTCCCAGGCTCCAGATACCGCTTGGACCAAAGCTTACCACAGAGGCACTGACGTCTGTCAATGGATAGAAGAAACTTCCGATGGTGGTTTTATTATGGCAGGATATTCAAGAATATCCGGCTCCACCTGGTCAGACATTCTGTTAGTACGGGTCAATAATACCGGGGATATTCTCTGGACAAATACCTATGAAAATCCAACACATGGCGAAGAGGCATACTGTGTTAAAGAAGATTATAACGGTGGTTTTGTGATTGCCGGTGTAATACATCATTCAGCGACTCTCAGAAATGCATTGATAATTAAAACAGATAATTATGGAGATACTTTGTGGACCTATACATACGGTGACAACCGAAACGCGGAAGCAATTAACATCAGCTGCACATCCGACAACGGCTATATAATTACAGGCTTTAAATATTTTCCCGGTAAATCCGGCGACGTCTTTTTGCTTAAGCTTGATCATAACGGTGAATTTGAATGGGTTCAGACTTATGGCGGAAGTACTTATCAGGAAGGATTCATAGTTCAGCAAACAACTGACGGAGGTTATATGGTTGCCGGGTCGGATGAAGTTTGGGGAAGAGGTAAAGATTACTACCTGATTAAAACCGATGAAGATGGAATTCTTGAATGGTCAAAAACATATGGCGGAACTCAGTATGATCATTGTACTTCGGCACAGCAAACATACGATGGAGGTTATATTTTGTTTGGCAGATCAGATTCTTATAATCCGAATAACGATCTGGCAGTAAAAACAAATTCTATGGGAGATACCCTCTGGACTAAAAACTTTCGCCGTTCCAATGATTTTGGATGGTCGGTTGACCAAACAGCAGATAGTGGATTTATTTTCGGAGGTTACACTAACAATCCCGGTAAGCTCGATGATTTCTGGTTTGTAAGGACTAATGCAGATGGCGATACGCTTTGGATGAAATCAGTTGGATATGGTGATGATCAAAGAGGATATTGTATTCAACAAACCGGGGATGGCGGTTACATATTGGCTGGTTATTCTGATCAGGGAGGCTCACTGGCGCAGGATTTCTATGTAGTTAAGCTTCAGGCATCATTTACGGGTATTAATACTAGCCATATCATTCCCAATGCATTTAATCTTCACCAAAACTATCCCAACCCATTTGATGAAAGCACAAAATTAAGCTGGACTCTGTCTGTTCCGGCCAAAGTTATTCTGAAAGTGTATGATTTTACAGGCCGGGAAATCAGGTTACTGGTTGACCAAAAGATGCTGCCTGGCGATCACAAGGTAATTTTTGATGGTAACTGGCTGCCGCCGGGAATCTATTTCTATCAAATCCAGGTGAATGGAATAACTCAAACTAAAAAAATGGTGCTCTTAAATTAATTCAGCCAAAGATAAAAAAGGCCATGAAAATTTACGAAATATCAACTAAAGGCCTGATGATGGCAATTACGGTTGCCTTTTCATTCATGGCCTCTGCACAACAAGCCGGATGGCACTGGCAAAATCCATATCTTCAGGGTAACGATCTCAATTCCATTGTAATGAATGGAGTTCAGGGCTGGGCAGTGGGTGATATGGGTACTGTAATACGTACCCGCAATTCAGGATTGGACTGGGAAATAGTTGATCTGAAAACTTCCCAAAACCTGAACTGCATTTATTTGGAAACAGTCCTTGGACGAGGCTGGATAGTGGGAGATAAAGGAACCATTTTTTACACTAAAGATTACGGTGACAGCTGGATAAAACAGTACAGTGGAACCAGCAAAGACCTGTATTCAATTTCATCCATTGGTGGAGATTGTCCCTGGATATGCGGCCACGAAGTAGTCCTTCATAGTTATGATCACGGTGAAACATGGGATAAGATTAATACTCCTGTATACACCTGGTTTTGGGAAATAGATCAGGCTGACTGTGATGAAATCTGGGTATGTGGCAACCAGGGTCTGGTCATGAGTACCTTTGATCACGGTGTTACCTGGCAGATACGTACAGTCCCCACTACCTTCAATCTTATGGGCATCGACTTGGTTCGTTATGGTTATTACCGTGCCTGTGGCAACCAGGCCACTGTCATCAGTTCTTCTGATGGAGGGGAAACCTGGGTGTTGGAAAACCAGATGCCTTTTATGGACATGTACGCTATTAGAACCATAGGAATCGGGGGGGCGGCTTATGCCGTCGGCACCAAAGGCAACATCATCGAATCACTTGACGGTGGTACCACCTGGACTCTGAAAGAATCGGGAACACAATATCAACTTAATGATGTATGTTCTCAGGCCCTCTTTCATTCTGTATTTGCCGCGGGGTGGTATGGACAGGTAATTAGAAAAGAAGAAGCAGTAAATGCACAGTTTGAAGTCCTGAACAAGAAACCCAATCACTGGATGATGGATGTGGATTTTATCAATGCAGATACGGGCTGGGCAGTAGGAGGGGAAAGAGTGGATGATGCCGGCACCAGGGATGGTGTTATTATGCATACCGTTGATGGTGGAAAAAACTGGGAAACACAGCTCAACCGCCCCGTTTTCTTTAACAGTGTTGATTTTATTAATGATAACGAAGGCTGGGCTGTAGGAAGAAGCAGCGAAAGTTACGGAGAAGGCGTCATCCTTCATACCATTAACGGGGGACATACCTGGACTTCCCAATCCAACCCGATTATTGAATCAGTAGATAAGGTGTTTTTCCTGGATGAAAACAACGGTTGGGTAGTGAGCAATGACTGGTGGGGGCAGATAGCACACACTACGAATGGAGGACAAACCTGGGTTTCACAGACAAATCCTACTAAAAACCCGATCGTGGATGTATTCTTTATCAATCCGCAACAAGGATGGGCGGTTGGCATGGATTCAACTATTTTAAGGACCATAAATGGTGGACAAATTTGGCAACGGGTGGACCTTACGGTAAGTAACAACTGGTATTTCAGGTCAGTATATTTTATTGATGATTTACATGGATGGACCGTGGGGGTCTATGGCGTGATTATGCTTACCTATGATGGAGGAGTCACCTGGCAGGAAATCGTACCCGGTAATGGTGAAACTTTGCAGTCAGTATTTTTCATTGATGCTTTGAATGGTTGGGCAGTCGGTGATGCAGGAACTGTGCTTCGCTCCATTGATGGCGGTTACACATGGTTCAAACAATACAGCGGTATCCGAAGGAATTTTCTATGTTCAGTACAATTTGCTGACAGGAATAATGGCTGGATTTCCGGTGAAGGCGGAACCATAAAAAATACCGGGAACGGAGGCTTTTGGAATGAGCCGGGAACTTACCTGAGGAACAGGCTAAAACTTCCGATTAACGATTTATCGGAAACAACCGATATCCTTAT
>CAZBZA010000219.1:3182-5695 GCA_964495865.1 uncultured Lentimicrobiaceae bacterium | reverse complement strand
AGCCCTTTGGATAAATCAATCCTGAAACCGTCAATTTTGTATTCTGTAATCCAATGTGCGAATACATCTTTAAAAAACTGCCGTGTCGCCGGGCTTTCGTGATTAAAATCATAACCCACACTGAAAGGGTGCGTTGCCTGTTGGTTAAACCATGGATTCGAAGCAGTCGGCTGACCGTTTTCACCTGCATTGGCATCGAAATACATCTGCACCATCGGGCATTGGCCAAAAGCATGGTTAGGAACTATATCGAGGATCACGGCAATATCGCGTTTGTGACATTCATCAATAAACTGTTTGTAAGCCTGTGGCGTACCATAATATTTATCTGGAGCAAAAAAGAAATTGGGTGCATAGCCCCAGCTTTCGTTTCCGTCAAATTCAATAACCGGCATCAGCTGAACGGCGTTAATGCCAAGGTCTTCGAGGTAGTCGAGCTTTGTTTTTACTTCATTAAGGCTTCGTGATTCAACGAAATCACGCACCAGCAGTTCATAAATAAACAAATCCGACTGAGTGGCATTAACGGCTGCGGGCGTAAAATCAGGAATTTCCCACTGATAGACAGGCTTATTGGTTTGAAAAACACTTACAATACCGATGGTTTTATCAAAAGGATAGGCTTTCAGCGAAGGATAAGTGGTAGTGGCTATCCAGCGGTCGTTCCAGGGATCAAGGATTTTTTCGCTGTAAGCATCGGCAACTTTCAGGTTTCCATCAATAAAATACTGGTATGCATATTCTTTCCCCGATTGCAAACCATTCAAGGTCACCCAATAATGCTTGCCATCAGGGGTTCGCTTCATATAATTGGCATCATTTGGCAACCAGTTACTGAATTCGCCAATGGCAAAAGCAAAATTTTTCAATCCGGCAGCATCATTCAAAACCAGTGTAACCGTATTGTTATTGATATAATTGATACCATTCTTCATTCCTTCAGGCAATTCCTCAACTACCACCGGTCCGCGGAGATAAATCTGAACAGAATCGCGCACCTGCCCTGTGGTGCCGGTTGCAACGGCTTTAATCCAGTGCTCGCCGGGCGAAAGAGTTTGCGCAACCAGGGGATATGTTATCGAAGTGGTGTTACTTTCGGTAAGAAGTTCATTATCAAGATAAAGTTTCACAAGGTTATTCTGAAGTGCTTCCACACAAACCGGCAAAACTGCATTTGGACTCACCAAGGGCTCTTTCCGCGAAGGACTTAATATTTTTACATTCAGCGCCAGCGGGTAAACATCAGCTAAAATATCAGAACCATCGGCATTTTTATGTTCAAGGTAAAAGCCCCCGGTTTGTTCGGTTGCACTACGGAAAACGAAAGCAAGTTTTTTTATCTGCTCTGCAGCCGGCACGCCATAAAAAGTTCGGATATTGCTGATTGTCAGGCTGTATGTATTATCATCAATACGGGTAAGTTTTGTTGCCGGGGTATTTTCGCCCCATTCGGTCTTAACGTATTTCCAGTCGGTTGAATTTATGCTGAGGTTCGTAATAACTCCGGTGTGGGCATATACATCGCCTGTATAATCGAAGAGTCCGCCATTGCCGAAAGCTGCGTTGAAATATATGGTTACAGGTGTATTATCAATAGGGAAAGCTGGTTCGCTGCCGATTAGCCCAACCTGGGCATTGCATTCAATAACCTGGTCAACCGTGTAGGAAAAGTTACTCCCGCCGTTATTGTTTTTTCGAAGAGTCTTTAAATCAATATCTGCATCAGGATTACTGAAAACACTGCTGAAAATGTAATATTCAACAAGAGTTGAGGAAACCTGGCCCGGAATTATTGCGCTGATTGCAGCAGCATTGGTCTGCATAGGTATTAGTACTGAAGTCAACCAATCATCAACTGAATAACGCAGATAGAATTTCTCCTCAGTTGAAGGAAGTGCCGATAAAACAGCACTTACAGTAACCGGTTCCAGACTTGTAACCAGCACCGGAGTTTGCATCACGTTGGAAATTGTAACCGGTTGCGATGATGTTTCGGAAAAAACCGCCCTGGTATTGACATATCCAATATCTTCGAAAACAACATTATACCATTTCCCGTTGGTCACAGTAATGGTGTTATCAGGGTCTGAAGGTGTTCCGTAAATGAAGTTACTCACAGCATTTAATGCAACTGCAGAATTGCCGGCCCATTGGTTTCCCCAGGGATCGCCAAAGGATGTACTCACAAATTTAAACGCATTGCTACCGGTAACACCGGTGTATTGAAATGAGGTGGTCCATCGTTCGGTTCCTTCAGTCGATTTCTGCAAATCAAAATCGCCACCCATGGAGGTATTATTGTTCCAGCTGTTCCAGTCTCCGGGCATACGCAAACCATCAGGCTGATAAATCTGAGCTGTGGCTGTAATGCTGAAACCCGCTGCGATAAGAAGAAACAAGAATTTAAACCATCTGTATTTTGGCATGATTTGCGAAGTTAAGCGACTGAAGTTCATATAAGTGTATTTAGATTTTAAGAGCGTGATTAAGAGACTGTTTAAATTTTTTAAGTT
>CAZBZA010000219.1:0-3082 GCA_964495865.1 uncultured Lentimicrobiaceae bacterium | reverse complement strand
TCTTCTCTAAAAAAGGAATCGAGTGTCCGATAGCATATACTACCGGAACACTCTATCCTTCAACCCCAATCAATGATAAACCAACATTATTCGATATGAATAATCTCTTTATTTTTTAATTACTGAAAAATAGCGGATGTTAGAAGCATTCCGAATTTCAAGATTATATACTCCTGATTTAAAACCGGTTAAATCGAGTTGTTCAATACCGCCCATGCTTTCTTTCTGCAAAAGCAATGCACCTTGCATGTCAGTAATACGAATTTCCGCTTTCACAGGCATGTCAATGTATAAAATACCTGTTGTCGGATTTGGATAAACGCTGATTCGGGCAACAGTTTCGTCGAGGCCGGTAATTAATGTTGTGTAGGTTACTATTCCTGTCACAACTCCTGATTCATCAACGGTAACTTCCAGGTCGGGGCCTTCGATGAGCCAGATGCCGCTGGGGCTACCGTCATCTTCAATAGCTCCCCATTTGTATGTTCCGGGGGCGAGGTTTAAGGTTAAAGTCCAATCATAATTATTTTGCGACATGCTTACGGTATCCCACCCGGTCATTTCGCCTTTAAATTTGATGTTTGTGTTATTGAGCGTTCCGTCAATAATGGTAAACAGCACAGGGTATGTAGCTACAGGTTCAGTAACCGTTAGTACTCCGGAGATGCTGGTAACTCCATCCCAGAAACCTCCGCCTCCTGCATTGTAACCGCCATACACAAAAGCGCCTGAATTAAGCTGAAAACGACTGGCATAATAATAAATTCCGGGGCTGGTAAACTCAGTCCCGATATCAGCTTTAAACTCATCGTTATTCCCTGATGCTATGTTGTAATCAGCGGCGACCCAGTTAGTCCACGTTGCAGGATCAGTATTTGTTGAACTGTAGCCTATCCATGCCTGCATTCCAGGTGTTGCAGCTGGCTGACCGGTAACGCCGTTTATGAATACCTGGGCATAAACTTCAAAGTTTTCTGAAGCAGCTATAGTATCGCTTCCCGGAAACTGAAGGTTGGCCCAATCAATACCCGAACCTGGCTCAGTTACTTCTACCACACCCGAAACATTTGCAGTACCATCCCAGAAACCGCCACCTGTTGCTGAGAATCCGCCATAATAATAATTGCCGGCATCCAACTGAAAACGGCTTGCATAATAATATGTTCCGGTAGTTGAAAGCAACGCGCCGATATTTGCAGTAAACTCATCGTTGTTACCAACAGCAGAGCTGTATGGTGCTGGAACCCAGTTTGTCCATGTTGCAGGGTTGGAATTTGTAGTGCTGTACCCAATCCACGACTGAACTCCAGCTGCTGGTGTTGCTTGTCCGGTGACTCCCTGTATAAAAGCCTGGGCATAAACGATGTATTCCTGCGTTGGTAAACTAGTTCCGGTTCCTGGGTGTTGAAGGTTTACCCAGTCGAAATCAGGATCAGGAATGGGATCAGTAACGGTAAGTGTTCCGCTGATATTGGTTGTTCCGTCCCAGAAACCTCCGTTGTAACCGCCATACACATAAGCATCAGTATTTAACTGAAACCGTGTGGCGTAATAATAGGTCCCTGCCATGGTTATAGCTGTTCCCAGGTTTCCTTTAAACTCATCGTTATTTCCGGCGGCCTGGTTGTATGTTGCCGGAATCCAGTTTGTCCAGGTTGCAGGATTTGTGTTTGAAGTGCTGTATCCTATCCAGCCTTGTAAACCTGCAGCGGCTGTTGGCTGACCGGTAATGCCAGGAATAAGGGCCTGTCCGTAAACGTCAAAAGCTACACCGGTTTCAATTGCCCCGCTTGCCGGGAACTGCAGATTGGCCCAGGTTATGGCTGGAGGTGGCGGAGCTACTGAATATGAATAGTTTACACCTGCATTATTTTCGATATTTATCGAATACAGATCAAAATCGGCAGTAATATTGCTGACAGTAGAAGTAAAAATATAGAACGACACCGTTGTGCCTGCCGCCTGACCCGGTATCTGAACCGTACCACTTGTACCTGTCATAGTTACCGGAATGGCTGAGGATGTTGCCCAGTTGTCAATGGTATAACGAAGGTAAATGATTTCTTCGGCTGATGGAGTAGAAGCGGCAGTAACAGTTATATCAACCGCCGTATTCACCGCAGGGGTAGCCGGAATTCCACTCACGCCGGTTATGCTTGCCGGCTGCGCGCTGGTTTCCATAAAAATTGCGCGGCTGTCCTGATAACCAAGATCTTCCCAGTTAACTGTGTACCATTTGCCATTCACCAAAGTAACATTATTGTTATTAGCATTTTGATAGGTGTAGGTCTGTAGTGTGTTGAAAGCAACCGTTACATTCGACCATTTATTCTGAAAATAATTTGACGAAGATCCGCTGGTAAACAACCAATCGTAAGTACCACCTATTAAATCCGCACCAGTAGCGGCAACGCTAAAACTGGTTTGCCAGCGGGTTGTGCCTATGGCAATTTTAATAATGCGGCCTCCGGTAACCTGGGTACTACTTGCCAGGGCGAGGTTATTTGCTGGAGGATTTGTCCAGCTGTTCCAGGCGCCGGGCATGTTCAATCCTTCGGGTTCATATATCTGAGCCTGTGCTTCAGACCCGGAATTGAATCGGATAATTAATAACACTACGAGAAAAAAAGAAATCCGAAACGCTCTTTTGGTAAATGATTGTAGAAGTTTTAGCATGGCCAGTTGAAATTAATTTGACTTACTTAAGGTTGAAAATAACAGTATAATGAAGAAAACAGAATCAATCTGTTATTCAAAAATCCATCCCGAAATTCCGTAATAAAACAACTTTAAAAAGTTCCAGGAATTTTCGCCACACAAATCTATGAAATCTAAATTAATAAATATACACGTATCTCATTATTTTTTAGGCATTTCCGAATTATTTTTAATGAAAACGATGTCGCAAACGATTGCGCTTTCTGCTATATCTGAACATTTATTTTAAAAGTGATAAGAAGATGGAGTTAATAATTAAATTTTGAAAAGTTATGATATTATTAATGGTCCAAATGATTCGGAATAAATTGATTTATAATCCGTTTTATGCATATTTCCTTTTCACAGAATCTACAATTATTGT
>CAZBZA010000218.1:0-5705 GCA_964495865.1 uncultured Lentimicrobiaceae bacterium | reverse complement strand
AGTTATATTATGTTTTTCACTTAAGGATTTTTTTAGGGCTCGGGCAACATTACTTAATGAAGGATAATACTACTCTGAATACTGAAAAAGACCTTTTAATAAGCAAAGTTCAAAGAATTATAATCTTACTTTGCAATAAATATTCGCCTGCACTCACCTTCAATATATACACACCTGGTTTAAATCCCGCTGTAAGTATCTTCAGCATTTTACCCCTGGTATTACAGGTATAAACCTCTTTCCCTGTTGCTGAATAAATTTTAACCTGGCTGAATATCCCCGGCACTTCAACATGAATCATTTCATTAGCGGGATTGGGATAAACACGAACTAAAACTTCATTTTCGGCAATCCCATAAGTTATCGAAACTTTTGTGCATACAGCAACGGACTCACCGGTTGTATATACCGCTTTAACACAATACATGTGATGACCGTTTGTAACACTATTATCACTATATATCGCAGCGGTAAGAGGTATTGGATTTAGCAAGGTATCGTTGCGGTAAACATTGTACCCCAATACTATTCCTGAAGCGGGAGCTGTCCATTCCAAATGGACATCACTGCCGGCAATGCTTGCTACAAGGTCATTAACAGGGCTAAGCGCAGCTGATGCCGGAATATTTCCGACATACTTATACATACCTCCGGCAGTTGCGCTCGTATTGAATGTTCCCGACCAGCCACAGCTATTATTTACAAAATCAACGGCCAGATATTGCAATGTAGTAATTGCATCAAGCGGAGCCCATGAATGGCCGCCATCGAAACTGTAATAAACACCTCCTGAAATTTTCGCATTGGTACTTACCCATGTATTTTCAGTACCCGGCACAAAGCAAAAATCAGTTATGCCGACAGGACCAATCGGATTAACATGGGTCCAGCTGATGCCGCCATCGAAAGATTCGGAAAGAGCTCCCTGCGAATTTGTGTTTTTATCCTGAGCCAATCCATGCAAAGAGTCAGCAAACTCAACATCAACAAATTTCCCGCTTAAACTGCTTGAGCTTGCTGCCCAATGCTTCCCCTTGTTGGTTGTTCGGTACACTTTCCCGTTATTGGTTCCAAACCAGGCATTATCAGCATAAGCTGAATAATAACCTATAACACCAACCTCTCCAAAAACAGGGTTGGGAATGCTGTCGGCAGCTACCCGGTTCCATGTTAATCCGCCATTATCGGTTATATAAATTTCGTATTCGCCGCCAACCGGATCCCCAGCACAAAAGCCGTTGCTATTGTCGAAAAAATGAACCACATTCGGAAACGAAGCAGGATCACTGAATAGTGCACCTGCCTGCCTGTTCCAGCTTAACCCACCATCAGCGGTACTATAAATTCCCTTTTGGTTGCTGCCTGCCACCCAATACATCGGGCAGTATGCAGTATCGGCATTCAAAGCGAATATCATTGATGGTGCAAGGCCTTCGCACCCGGATATCGTACCCGATAACCATGTTTCGCCACCGTTTACAGTACGGGTGAACTCCTGAACCGGATTATTTACATTAATTCCATCGTAGGCAGTTGCCCAGGCTACCAGTGAATCAACAGCATGCAGATACATAATGCCGCGGGAAGGGGTTTCAAAAGCTGAAGCCTGGGAAATCCATTCACTGTTCCTGATAGTAACCTGATGGTATGAGGTATCGGTTGAATTGATAGCTTCAACTTTTATTGTGTGATTACCTAAAACATAATCTTTTAAGGGTAGATTAAAAGTTATAGTAGCTTGATTTACAGTATTTACCAGGTTTTCATCAACATATAAGTTAATTGTTTCGGGTATTCCTTTTACTACTGAACAGTTGACTGCCAAAGTTGAATTTCTGTCAATTAACTGATTGGGCATTAAATTAGTAATGCGGACAACCAGATCAGGATTACCCGGTATAATTCCAGTAATTGCTGTATTATTTTGATTAAAATACCCTTGTGAGGTATTTAAAGCCCCTATCCAAAACCATCCATTGTAATTTCCTGACCATCCCCAATTCATATGGAACATATCGTCGATCCAGCGCCATCCATCGCAAACCCAGGCATGACTACCATTGTCACTATCGCCTCCATATACTACCGGGCGAAAGGAATGAATATCAGTTTTCAGCAATTCTTTCCATTCTACTTCGGTATAATCCGCTTTTAAGGCAACCTTTATGGTTATAGGATCGTAATTGAAATAGGTGGAAAGTGCCCATTTAACTGCTTCGTAAGAAGCACCGGAGCCAGTGAGCCTGTAATCCATTTCAACGGAAACGCCGGCATGATAAATGAGTGTTGCAATATCAAGGAAGCTTGCACTGTTTGCCGAGTTTTCCATAGATGCCCAGTTATATGCACTTACACCAAAATTAACTGATTGCATACCATAATATGGAGAATTGTAGCTGTGCGAAAGAAATCCTTTTTCCGGAAAATCATAATACTTCATAACCTGCGCCATAGCTGTAGCCACACAACCAGCCCATACATGCCCGCCAGGTCCGCCGGCATCAGCAGGACAATAGTAATTGTAATATTCGCCCTGATCCCAGGTTGTTGTTAGCAACGGGCCGGCGTCGTAAATATTCAGGTGCTCAAATTCATTATTACGGATGCGATTCCATTGTATTAATGTTTCAGTATTATCAGCTCCGGATGCAACAATATGCCCGATCTCTTTGCTATACGAATCAAACCAGTATTTAGTGGCCGGATTGGTAATATGTTTATCAACGTATCCTTCGTTCGACTGCGCCAACACAGGTATAACAGCATCATCGGCAGAAACAACAACATAACCTCCACCGGCATAGTTATATACGTAATACACAGGCATCCCATTATATATCACACTAAATGAATTGCTCAGTACAGGATTTTTTTTACCACTGTATTGCGTGAAATAATTATCGGCTACGATCCGGACATTCTCAAGTGAAACCGTTTTAGCCTGTGCTGAAAAAGCAAAAAGGATGCTAAGAAAATATAAATGGCGCTTAAACATGTTACACTGAATTTAGAGGATTTGTGCAACTTCAAAACTATAAACCATCAAACCACAGCTTCAAAAAGTCAACATATACAAGTATGGTGAAGTTTGTTGAGATAAAAATGTGGTAATCCAATAAGACAATTTAACTATTAAATACAAATATACAACATGTTTCGATGCTTATAAACAAGATTGCATCAAAATCAGCGTTACACCTATTTTACGATTCTTTCGAAAGTTTGAATATTTCGCTCCACGATGGTTCTTTCCCGCTTATAAGAATTGAAACCCGAAAAATTTTAGCCGCCAATTTGCGTAACAAATAGAATGTTGCCACTAAAATAAAAAATGAACCAAATAATTGCCAGGTTCCCACCTCTGTAATGGCCCATCGCATAGGCATGGAAGTGGCGGATGTGAACGGAAACCACGACAGAAACACAGCCAAACCACTGTCAGGATCGCGTATGACCAGGAATGAAGCAATTACAAACAATAAAGGCAGGAACATAAGCGCACTTTTACCCGAATTGTTCGGGTCGGTAATTACGGATGCAATTGCTGCCAGTATTGCATTCCAGATCAGGATGCCGGTAAGGGCAAAAGGTAAATACAATAGGATGGAAGGCAGGTACAGGTAATCAAGGATGGTGGAAACCGGCACATCCGTGAATTGGAAAAACAGAATCCCGCCAATAATGCCCAACATCGAATAAGTAAACATCGAAGATATTCCTGTTAAAGTAATACCGAAAATTTTACCATCCATCCATACCTGCGGACTGATGGCGGATACAATCTGTTCTGTTATTTTCAACTGCTTCTCACCGGTAATGGCAGTAAACTGATAAGCAAAACTTAAAAATACCACCATAATCATAAGGCCGGCAAAAACAATGGCAAGAATCACCCTGCTTTTCGAATTATCAGTGTAAAGAAATGATTCATGGATAAGGGCAGGTGAAAGGATAAAGGCTAAATCGGCCTGACTTATTCCTATGGTCTGCATCGCCAGGGCACTGTTGTATTCGTCAAGTATTGCCCTCAATTTCTTCTGTATCCGGGTAAACTTATAGGCATGTATTGTGAAGCCGGTGCTATCTTTCACTAGCAGAATGCCTTCTTTGGCTTTCCCCATTTCCATGATTACTGATGATTTCTGCTCGTCGCTTATTTTAGTCAGTTCGAAATCATGGGAAAGCCTTTCTAGCAATTTAGCATCCAAATCCTGAAAAACAGTTAACCGCGGTTTCTCACCAGATTCGGAGAAAGCATATTTGCCTCCAAAATAAGAAATTACCGAAATCAAAAGCATAATTGCTATCCCCAGTGCTTCATTTTTTGGTTTAAAAAACCGCATAAACTCCCAGCGTGTAACGGTTATTACTTGTTTGAAATAGTTCATTTCCGATGGGTTTTTACAAGTTGAAGAAAAATTTCATGTAAATCGGGTTTGTGGCTTGTAATATTGCTGATGCCTTCGAACCCCGACAATTCAGCTAAAACCTTGTTAAGATCGGTTTCCTGACCGAATGTTAGCTGAACCTGGCAATCATTAACCTGATTCACACTTTCGAGCCCTGATAAGGTATTGAAAACATTTTCACTAACCGGTGATTTAAACAGCAGGTCGATGATATGTTTTTTGCCGAACGCTTCATAAATTCCGGTTAATGACCCGTTATAAACCTCCTGTCCGTTATTAATCAGGAACACTTTATTGGCAACTTTTTCAACCAGTGGCATCTGGTGAGCACTCAGCAAAATTGTAGTTCCCTGTGTATTGATCTCTTTAATGTACTCAATAAATTTTTCCTGGTTTACGGGGTCCAGACCGGAGAACGGCTCATCAAGAATGGCAAAAGCCGGTTTATGAAGGATAGAGGCAATAAACTGAATTTTTTGCTGGTTACCTTTTGATAACGCCTGAAGTTTTTCCTTCGATCGGTTTGCAAGTTCAAGCCTTTCGAGCCATTCCATAGCTGCCATTTTTGCTGCGGCAGGTTCCATTCCCCTTATAGAAGCAAGGTAAACCAATGACCGTATTACCGGGATATCAAGGTATAGGCCGCGCTCTTCGGGCAAATAACCTATATGGCCTGCCGGTGGCAACGAATTGCTTTCCCCGTTCAGATTCCATTCGATCCGGCCACTGTCAGCTTTAATAATATCAAGCAAAATACGAAGTGTGGTGGTTTTTCCGGCTCCGTTAGGTCCCAGGAAAGCGAAAATATCTCCTTGTTCCAGTGAAAACGAAATATCATTCACTGCTTGTAAATTCATAAAGCTTTTGCTTAATGAACTTACCTTTAAAATGGGTTTATCCGGGGTTTTTTCCATATACCTGTTTACACATTACCACTCACATAAAGCTAAACGCTACTGTCATTATTATTGTTTGCAGGTCAGATAAATTTTATATTTCCTGACCGGTGTTTAATTATGATTTCAGCGGTATTTTTTTTACAATATTACACCATTTTGCAAAAACGAGGATATGCCTGGCGGAATTTTAAGGCACGATGTTATTTTGATGTGGTGGGGTAAATTACCAATTCAAGCTAAATTTCTAAATTGATTTTGATTTCGTCCTTTTGTCTTGATACAAAAGGACCAACTAAGCGAAGTGATCTCATGCGCACCTTTTTAAATAAGCAATACGCGCATAAAAGATCAAGGCTTATTATTAATTTCACACATCTGTATGCATCACCGAAAGGCT
>CAZBZA010000217.1:0-5721 GCA_964495865.1 uncultured Lentimicrobiaceae bacterium | reverse complement strand
TTTGATCTGAGCTTCATTTTCACCGATTGGTTTCACCGGAATCAGATCAATCACTTCATCAGGCGTTAAGTCCGAATAAAAATAAGTTCTCAGTGCAGCAAGCATGGTATCTCTTACCGAATTCCGGCTTTCGTCTTCTGTAAGCCCGATTTTGCAGCCTATATCAACTAGTTCCTTCCATTGAAACCAGAAGTAAGTTGGAAGCATAGCCGACATGATGGCATAACTCTCCAGTTTATGCTCGGGTACTTCGAAAGTATGACCCATGCGGCGGAATATCGCAAGCATGGTTTGTTTCTTCCAGTCCGACATTTCTTTTGCAAAACAAACAGGATTATATCCTTCGTTAACAATGGAAGTTGCATTGGGAATCAACCGGACAATATTTTTAACATTCGGCAATTTTGAAGCAATTTTCTCAATACTGATTTTTGGCGCCAGCGAAATTACAATTGAACCCGCTTTAAACTGATCTTTTATTAACTCAAGTGCATCCATAATTACCGGCGGATGCAAAGCAATAAATACCATATCCTGTTGGGCTGCTTCCAAATTTGATGCAGCCACTGTTATGGCCGGAAATTGATTTTTTAATGCAGTTAAAACCTCAGTGTTAGTATCGTAAACAACAATTGCCTTGTACTCAGTTTTGTTGTTTGCAATAACCTGCAGAATTATTTTAGTAATTCTGCCGCCGCCGATAAATCCTAATGATTTTGTCTTCATTTTGCTAAGAATTTGGGTGAAAGTATTATTTGAAATTAAACCATCCTTAATGATCCGAACAGGAACAGCTGCAGCCGCTACAACCGGAGATAACAGTTTCTAAAGGTAAACCAAGTGCTTTCCACTTAATAATACCACCATCGAGATTGGCTGAGTTAACGAAACCGTTCCTGTTCAATAAATTTACAACTTTTGAGCTTCGAACCCCTGCATTACAAATAACAATGATGGGTTTGCCAGCCGGAATATTTTGCAGTTGCTCCACTATTGCTGACATGGGAAAATACAAAACACCATTGAGCGGAATGAATTCATGTTTAAATTCAGGCTCTTCGCGCACATCAATCATAATGGATGTGCCATTTTGTATTTCTGCCAAAGCGTTCAGGGGAGTAATGTGCTTCACTCCTTCGAGGTTAAATTCCTGAAATATGGGTTTATCAGTTGTTATCAAAGTTACTTGTTATTAAATTTCATTTATTCAAAAGTTTCTGTTTTAAAACTTTATTGAATGTATTCCATCTGATTTACAGTGTCTTGTGCGAAGTGCATTGAGCTTTGTATCATTTAGGTGTCTACCTATCATGTAATTTCTCAGAATTATACTATCTCAGCACTCAGCACTCAGCACTATGCACTAATCACAAAGCACTAAAACAATCCTCCGTAAATAAGTCCCGAAACAGTAGCCATTATAACTACAAGTACTACATAAACAGTGGTTTTTTGGGTTCCCATAATGCCGCGTATTACCAACATATTAGGCAACGAAAGTGATGGTCCGGCCAGCAGTAAAGCCAGGGCTGGTCCTTTTCCCATTCCCGAAGCGATAAGCCCTTGTAAAATGGGCACTTCGGTGAGAGTAGCAAAATACATAAACGCACCTACAACGGAAGCAAAAAAGTTTGAGAAAACGGAGTTGCCGCCGACCAGGGCTACAATCCATTCATTCGGGATTATACCTGCAATGGTTTGTCCGTCGTGTGTTGAGCCTAACAGAAAACCGGCTGATATAACACCAACTGCCAGCAACGGCATTATCTGTTTGGCAAAACCCCATGAGGCCATTGTCCACTCCTTGTTCTCCGAATCATTTTTGTCCTTTAGCGTTATAAGGCTTAAAGCAGCAATACCAACCAGCATGGGCACCAGCGGACTAAGTTTTGCATCGGGGATAAAAAGAGTTGCCAGTACTGCTGATACTGCTGTTACCAGAATAGCACCCAGCACCCATTGCCATTTTATTTTCAGGATGTAAACAAGCGACCATGCCAGGAACAAACTGAGGAATCCTGTGATATACCATTTGTAATGCCAGATGTAAAACCATGTGCTGGATGTATCATCGCCCGATGGTGATCCCCAGTTGGCAAAAACAAGGATTAGTACCAGGGTGAAAAAGTGAAATGAGGTCTGCCACATCGGTCTTTTTTCAGGCGGAGGTACAATATTCATTTGGTCTTCGCGCTTTGCTTTTTCTTCTTTTCGGTAAATAAGCGACATTACAATTCCTATGATTACACTAAATGCTACCGCTCCAATAGTTCGGGCAACGCCCATTTCGAATCCAAGGATACGGGCTGTTAAAATGATAGCCAGTATGTTAATGGCCGGACCGGAATACAAAAATGCGATGGCGGGTCCTAGACCTGCACCTCTTTTATGTATGCTCGAAAACAAAGGTAAAATAGTGCAGGAGCAAACGGCTAATATGGTTCCTGATAGTGCAGCAACGGTATAGGCAAGCCACTTTTTTGCGTTTGCACCGAAATATTTGAGCACCGAGCCCTGGCTTACAAAAACAGAAATTACCCCGGCAATAAAAAATGCAGGAAGCAGGCAAAGGATTACATGTTCACGGGCATACCATTTTACAAGGTCAAAAGTGGCGTCAACAGCCGTATTAAACCTGGCGCTTTCGATGGGAAGGAAAAACGCCACTCCAAAGATTACTGCTATCCAGATCAGGATTTTTATTTCTTTTTTAGTTTCCATAGGTACTCTTCGTTAGTTTGTAATTAGCAAAATTGGTTGTGAAAATGTTTTTCTAAAGATTTTTCAGAATATCGAACATCACATCTTCGTCGCCAGTTGTGTACATTGGTTTTTCCCAAATAATAGTGCCATTTCCATCGCAGATAAAAGTGGTTGGGATTACGTTTACATTCATGGATCTTTTCAGGTCCGAATTTTGATCGAGAAGAATTTCATATTCATAGCCCTGACCCATTGCATAAGGCACTGCCTGACCGGATGAACGCGAATCGTCAACCGAAACAGCGAACAGCACAACTCCTGTGGCTTCCTGCCATTCTTCATACACTTCTGCAATGGCATCTAATTCCTGCAAAGGAGGCTTACAACAGGTTTTCCAGAAACAAATAATAAACGGTTTTCCATTATTTGATAAGGAAGAGGCATCGATGGTTCTGCCTTTTGCATTTTTAATATTCACCGAAGGAATTCGTTTTATATTGCCATTAGTTTCTTGGGCCAATGTGAATCCTGACATGCAAATTGTAAGTACACAGATGAGAAGAGCAACCTTATTTTTTAGTTTCATTTTCGAATGACAATTAAAGGGAAAATCTCCTGGAAAGACTGATCCCGGTTTTGAATGAGCTGGCTAGCTGCATCCCGTTAAAGTACCTGTAAACCGGTAAGTCAACATAAATGAAAACTGACCAGTTATTACCAAAATCAGATGCAATTTGTGGCGAAAGGATAATAACTTTATATCCTGATGCATCTACAACCTGTTCTTCTTCGCGGGTAGCATGTTCGCGTAACTCAGCCTGCAGTTGAATAGCTGGGTTGAAAAGTTTGTGAACAGAATATGCTGCAGTGATGGAAAAGTTATATAAGTTGCCATAGTGGTAATAGAAGTTTTTCGAAGCTATGAGCTGCGGAAATTCAGCAAATAGTGAACTGAAAAGCTTCAGTTTGTTATTTTCAAATGACTTTGCCGCCGAAAAACCTCCCAAATAAACAAAACTACCTGACGATGGCTGAACTGTAATAGGTAGTTTGACACCTTCTTTTTCGAGGTCGAAAACTCCTACAGGCAAACGTATTCCGGCTGAGGCCGTTAATTCAATGTGATTTGTAACACTTTTATAAACGCGGTAACGGACATTCAACTCAGCATCACCTATACCATAACCAAGGTCGGGAGGATAAGGATCAGGGTTTTGTTGCTCTTTTGCAAAGAAATAACCAGAACCAGCCTGAACTGTTATACGTTTCGAAATTCCGTAAGCTGCTTTCAGGTCAATGAATGAATAACTGGCCGGAGCGGTAAAACTTACTTCCTCAGGTTCGCTTCCTGCATAATATTTGCCTGAGTAACCGTACTTATATGAAGATGATAAAGTTAAAGTTCTGGATTTAAGAGTATAATTGTCGGCAAACGAAAAAGCTGAAGGGTTACCGGCACTGCAGCATTGACCATAAGTAACTACCTGGGCAAAAAGGAGGAAGAATGACAACAGGAGTGTAAGGCGTAACATGTGTTAGTTCTCGAAGTAGGAAGTAATCCTGATATAAATATCTTTTGAAACGCTGCTGGAATCGTTAAATACCCGGCATGTAATTGTGTTGAGTCCTACACAGCATTCTCCGGCCATATATGTAACCTGAATCCCGCTTCCATGCAATGTGCCATGGTTGCATGACCATTCATATCTGAGGTTTTCCCCTGTTGCTACCACATCAATATTTGTGGTATCCAACCATGCTTTAAGAACGGTATCAGCAGCTGTAAGGCTTACTATTTTTATTGACCCGGAATCAGTGGGTTGATCATTTTCCTTTTCACAGGAAACCAATGAAACGAAGACTGAAAGAATAATTACTGTAAATGTGAGCCGGAAGAACTTTTGCAAATTCATGGTAACATGGATTAAAATTTCTTTCCCTTGATTTTTTGCCTATGCGAAATAAATCCACACGAAGTAAACCCCTGTAAGTATAAACAATACAGCTACAATATGCCTGAACCAGACTTCGAACGTTTTTATCTTATTGTAAAACTTACCGATTCCGCCAAGGCTGAATGCCAGTATATATGCTAAAAGTATCACTGGCAGGCCGGTAGCAATAGCAAAATCAGGTAACAAAAGCAGTCCGGCGGGTTGCGAAAGCACCAAAGGCATCAGCATTCCGAAATACAGCACACCGCTGTAAGGACAAAAAGCCAGTGCGAAAATCATTCCCAGGAATAACGCGCCCCATCCACTTCCCAGTTTTACCTTATCGGCAAAGCGTTGCATAATAGTTCCTGACGAGCCCGGGAGTTTTATAACACCAAGCATAAATATCCCGATTACAATAAGCAACGGACCTATCCATTTTTCGCCATTGGCCTGCACTGCGCGGCTGATGTGAAATTTGCTTGCGCCGAAAAATATTATTGAACCCAGAATGGTATAAGTGAGTGCTCTTCCCAACGTATAGTACAATCCGTTCAGAAAAACTGTACGTCGGTTTTCCACATCCTTGCTGATGTAAGCAAGTGCTGTAATATTAGTAGCCAGCGGGCAAGGACTTATGGCAGTCATTAATCCCAGCAGAAATGCTGTTAAAAGCGGGAAGTTGCTTTGGTCGATGAGGTTTTGTAGGAATTCCATTTTTTTTGATAATTAGTCAATTATTCAATTCGGCAACTTAGCGAAGCGATTTCACCGAAGGTAATTCGACAATGATGTTTTCGGCAACTTAGCGAACTTAGCGCAGCGGTCTCATGAGCGAAGCGAATAACAAAGCGATTTCACCGAAGGTAGTTCGACAATGAAACAATTAGACAATGAAGCAAAATTGCCACTTTAGACCATTGCCGAATTGTCAAATTAGCACATTGTCACATTAATACATTATTGAATAAACACATTATTTCAGGTTTTTCTCAATTTCGGCTTTGAGACCGGCAATAAACTTATCGGCCTGGTTGCGCGAATAGCTGAATGCAAAATTGGTAAAGTCGGTATTGGTTTCTTT
>CAZBZA010000216.1:0-5731 GCA_964495865.1 uncultured Lentimicrobiaceae bacterium | reverse complement strand
CCCCTCTCCTTGTCTCCCCTCTCCCTGTCAACTCAAAAAAAACTCAATCTTCCCGTTAACTTTCCCTTTCCATCAACCCATCCGTATATTCGCGCAGCGATTCGGTTGCCTCAATTGATAAACTGATGCGGGCCAGATCGTGCAGCGCTTTTTGATAATAGTCGTCAATCAGCTTGCGTGTATGTTGCTCAATTGCAAGCTGATTGAATATTTCCTTCACTTTCGATACTTTTTCGGTGCTTTCGATATCGTGCGATGAATACAGTTTGCGGAAATATTCGGTTTGCGATCCGGCTGATTCGAGTGCTTTCAGGTAGAGATATGTTTTTTTTCCTGCAATAATATCGCCACCGCTCACTTTCCCGAATTTTTCCTGTATTCCGTAAACATCGAGCAAATCATCCTTCAGTTGAAAAGCAAGTCCTATATTAATTCCAAACTGGTAAATATATTCACAATCCGCTGCGCCTGCCCCTGCAATTATTGCACCGGTTTTTAGACTTGCTGCCAGCAAAACTGCGGTTTTCAATCGAATCATTTCAATGTAGTCAGGAATAGTAACATCTATCCTTTTTTCATAATCCATGTCATATTGCTGTCCTTCGCAAACTTCAATAGCTGTTTGGTTAAAGAGTTCAACAACCTGCGAAATGGCCTGATGTCGGGTTCGCAACATATATTTGTTAGCAAGAGCAAACATGGTATCACCTGCCAGAATTGCTACATTCGAATTCCATTTTTTATAAACAGTTTCTTTTCCACGCCTCAGGGGTGCTTCGTCCATAATATCGTCGTGAAGCAGTGTGAAATTGTGGAATAACTCAATGCCAATGGCAGGATTAATGGCATCGGATGTGTCGCCGCCGAACATCTGGCACGAGGCTAATACCAGCAAAGGGCGCAAGCGCTTGCCTCCCAACGCCAGTGTGTAGGTTATTGGATTGTAAAGGTCAGCTGGTTCCGCAGGAAGCTGTATTGTGCGGAAAGCATCGTCAATGCGGTTTTGCAGATCCTGAACCTGGTTCATGGGCATATTATTTTTCTCTTTCCGGCAAGTTCATAAGGTATAATCCATAACCGCTTTTTAGAAGGGGAGCGGCAACTTTTTCCAGCTGGGCCCTGTCAATAAATCCCATCCGGTAAGCCAGTTCTTCGATACATCCAATTTTAAGACCCTGGCGCTCTTCAATAACCTGTACAAACTGCGAAGCCTGAATAAGGGATGCAAAGGTTCCGGTATCAAGCCAGGCTGTACCGCGGCTCAGAATTCCTACCTTGAGTTTTCCTTGTTCCAGGTAATACCTGTTTACATCAGTAATTTCGTATTCGCCACGCGGACTGGGTTTTATGTTTTTAGCCACTTCCACCACCGAGTTATCATAAAAATACAAGCCCGGAACTGCATAATTCGATTTGGGTTGCTTTGGCTTTTCCTCAATTGAAATTGCATTGTGATTTTCATCAAATTCAACCACTCCGTAACGTTCAGGATCCGAAACATGATACGCATAAACTACGCCGCCTTCAGGATCACTGTTTTCCTGTATCAGTTTCTGCAGTCCGGTGCCATAAAAAATATTATCGCCCAGTACCAGCGCAACTTTATCCTTGCCTATAAACTCTTCGCCAATTACAAAAGCCTGGGCTAGTCCGTTAGGTATAACCTGTTCGGCATAACTGAACCTGCAACCCAGTTCAGAGCCATCGCCTAAAAGTTTCTCAAAATTTGGAAGATCGTAAGGCGTACTGATGATAAGTATTTCGCGTATTCCGGCCATCATAAGAACCGACAAGGGGTAATAAATCATCGGTTTGTCGTAGATGGGCATGAGCTGTTTACTCACTGCTAATGTAAGTGGATGAAGGCGTGTACCTGAACCGCCTGCGAGAATTATGCCTTTCATTGGTTGTGGTTTTAAGTAAAATTTAAATAAGGGAACAAAAGATTGGGATCAGATATGGGAATTATGACTATTAGTGTTTTTCTAATTCTTGGTGGGTGAGTGATTGCCATTACCATTGCTTTTTCCGTTTCCGTTTGTTTCATCGTCACCATCATAAATTTCGATAAGAGGTTCGCTTTTAAAAGCTTTGGTTACTGCATATTTGTCCAGAACCAGCAATAGCGAAGGTAATACAAGCATATTAAAGAACATGGCAATGAACAAGGTTGTAGATACCAGCATTCCGAGTGCCTGTGTTCCGCCGAAGCCTGAAACCATAAAAACACTGAATCCAAGCACCAGAACAATGGAGGTATAAATCATACTGAAACCTGCTTCGCGTAAAGCATTTATGGCCGATTTACCGATATCATTGCCGGTAACTTTAAGCTCGTGACGGTAACGCGACAGGTATTGAATGGCATTATCAACAGAAATACCCAGCGCAATACTGAATACGATAATGGTGGATGGTTTCACGGGCACACCGGTAAATCCCATTATGGCTGCGGTGATAATAAGCGGTATGATATTGGGTAACATCGAAACAACTATCATTCGTACACTCGAAAACATCAATGCCATAAGCAGCGAAATAAATCCGATGGCAATCATAACACTCTGGAACAAATGTTTGATCAGGAATTCAGTGCCACGGGTATAAACAAGGCTGTTGCCGGTAATGTTGATTTCGTAGTCTTCGGCAGGGAATATTTCAGCCACTTTTGGCCTGATGCTGTCGAGCAGACGGTTCATTTCGTTGGTGCCGATATCAGCCATCTGAAAACTTACCCTGGTGTATCGTTGTGTGCTGTCGATAAATGAGTTGAGCATATTTTGCTGCCCCATCGCTTTGCGTGGGAAATAGGAAAGTACAAAATTCTTTTCCTGCGAATTAGGTAGGCTGTACATCTCGGGATTGCCGTTAAAGTATGCCTGTTTGGCAAATTTTGCGAGTTCGGCAACCGAAAGGGGTTTCGAAAACTCTTTATTTTTCAGCACTTCCTCCTGAAGTTCATCAATTTTCCGGATAGTAGTAAGTTGCATGACACCTTTCTTCTTTTTGGTATCAACGGATATTTCGAACGGCATAACTCCGCCAAAGTTTTTCTCGAAATATTTCAGGTCCTTGTATAAAGTACTGTTTTCGCTGATATCGTCAACTACTTTTCCGGAAGTGCGCATCTGCAGCATTCCTATTATACCCACTACCAATAAAATACCGGCAAGTGCAAAAATCAATTTGCGTTTATATTGAATCAGGTAAACGATACGGTCGAGAATATGCCCGAAAATTCTATTATCCAAATGTTTCAGCTGTTTATCTGAAGGGGGATTCATATAACTGAAAATGATAGGCAGCAGCATAATACACAAAACATATTCAACCATAATGCTGATTGCCGCAATGATGCCAAATTCGCGCAGCATCTGGTTCGATACCAGGATAAAAGCGGCAAAACCGGTTGCTGTAGCCGTATTTACCATCAGCGATGCGAATCCGATACGCTGCACAACGCGCGATAAGCCAAGTATTTTATTCTTGTGCTGACGAAATTCCCAATGGTATTTGTTAACGATATAAATGCAATTTTCGATAGCAATCACTACAATAAGCGAGGGGATAACACCTGTAAGAATGGAAATTTTATAGCCAAATATTCCAATGAGCCCCAGGGTAAAAATAATACTGATTGCGACTACTACCAGTGAACTGGCGACAATTTTCAATGACCTGAAAAACAGGAACAGGATAAATGCAGCAACAATTATTGAAAGGAAAATAAAGAGGAATAGCTCGTTTTGAATTTTCCGGGCCATAACTGATCGGATGTAGGGTAAACCCGAAAAATGAAGTTCCTGTCCGGTTTGTGCTGCATACTCGTTTGCCCTATTTACAATGTTGTCGGTAAGTTCGAGGCGGCTTTTGTCGTTCAGCCTTTTTTTATTCAGCGTAATAGCCAGCAGGTATGTGTTGGTTTCAGAGTTAAAAAGTAAGCCTTCGTAGAATTTCAACGAAAGAATTTTCGATTTCAACGAATCTGCTTCAGCCTGTGTGGCAGGCTTATCAGCAACAAGAGGTAGGAAATCATATTTGCGTAAACTGTCGTTTTTAACAATATTAGCAGCTTTAGCAATTGACATAACCGTTTCCACGCCATCTATTTTACTCATATCGGATGTCAGGTCGAACCATGCATTGAACTGGTTGATCTTAAACATATCAGGATTGGTTACCCCGATAACGAGAACGCTGCCATCTTCGCCGAAACGTTTTTTAAAAGCATCGTACTGTATTACAACAGGATCGTCAGCTGGCAACATTTTTGCATTGTCGTACGAAAGCTGAACGCCCGAACCAAGCCAAGCCATTAAAACCGTAAGGACACCGATCGTAATTAGTATCCCGGGCCTGTTACGAAAAATAAATCTCACCAGAAATTTCCACATGTTTTGGCAAATCACTTATTTGTATGAAGGAGCGAAGATACAATAAATATTGTAAAATATTGATCCCCTTAGGCGTGATGTAAAGTGCTGAAATGTAATAATATAAGTGTAAGTTGGAATATTTGCAGTGTTACAGGTGGATGTGAGTTTTGATCAAATTCAGATGATGCTAAGCTGGTCTGGCCCATGAACGCAGCTAAAGGAATTGCTGTGATAGAAATAAAATCAATGTGCTATTTTTATCTCAATCAACTTTTTAATATCTTCAAATATGGATCCATCTTTAACTTCAATTCTGAAACCTCTGCCTTCGGCATATACCCTTGCTGATGAAATTTCATTTTTTATTGAATCGGATATATCACTGCTGAGAGCATCATGTGTAGCTTTTTCGCCAAAAACAAACGCAACAAGAAAATATCTGTCGCGCGGGAGCAAGTAAATAATAGCCCGTTTTTTATCTTTGATTCGGAAACTCCAGCCAAATTTTTGCCCGGGGAAATTCCATTCTTCCTTAGCAAGTGGGTATAATTCCGAAACACAGTCCCTGATTTTTGACCATTGTTCATAGCGGTCGCCTAAGGCATTGTGGAGCATAGTTTCATCTGGGACGACTGCTTTTTCTGCAAAAATGCTGGTTTCCATGGGATTGATTTTGTCGGGATATTGAAAAGTCGAAATTATAGTGTAAAAGTATGATTATGTTTGGATAAAATAACTGCCAACCACCAATATCCCGTGTAAAAATACACATCCATCGAGTATGCCGTTATGATAGCAAGGTAATGTCCGCAGTTTTTTGCTGTTTGTTAAAATAAGTGTGATGCCGATAGATAAAATGAATGCAGCAAGCGTATATATCGAGCTGATTTCTGAATATTGGCTTATTGCTATAAGCAGAGCAATTACAAGGGAAATGTTACTGATCTGTATTGCCCTGTCAGGCCCGAATGCAATTGGAATAGTATTGATTCCGGATTTCCTGTCAACTTCCATATCGCGGATATCAAATGGGATGGCAATGGCAAAAATAAAAGCAAACCTTTCGATGCTGATGAGTATAATGCCGGAAGTGTTGATTGTGTTTTCTCTGCTTAATGACACCAGGAATGCGGTAGAAGCTGCCCAGATAAATGCTAAAAGTACTGTTTTTACCCCTGGAATTTTCTTATGCCAGCAGCCGTTCCACCGGTTTTTTAAATACGAAACCGAATAAAGTAAAGTTAACATGGCTAACGGTACTATCATGTAAAGCGCATTTACCCTCAGAAAAAACAGGCTGCTCACCAGCAGTATAAATGAAATGATGATCACTGCTTTTAAAACTGAAAAATTAC
>CAZBZA010000215.1:3302-5769 GCA_964495865.1 uncultured Lentimicrobiaceae bacterium | reverse complement strand
TTCAATAACCGCCACAAAGGAAGTTATATTTTCATTAGCTTTCTGGCTGTTGTTTTAAATTAGTATACTCCTTTGCATTTCATTTTTAATCTAATAAAATCTGTTTTCACCCACTATACCACAATCTTACCCCTTTTTAAATACTGCTTAAACACTGAACAAATATATATTTATTAATAACACTGCACTGAGGATTTGCATCAAAACGAAATGTTTACCAGTTCTTTTTTAAAGGACTCTAATAATCCTACCCGACTGTAAAATGCGTTTCGGTGAGTCAAAAAACAACTTTGATCAGAATTACAGACCGTTAACAAAACGCCATAAAAGAAAAACGCTAACAATCAAATCTATTGATTATTAGCGCTTTATGTCCGTGCCCAGAACAGGACTCGAACCTGCACAGCCGTAAGGCCACTGGTCCCTGAAACCAGCGTGTCTACCAATTTCACCATCTGGGCAGATGGAAAATATGTTTGTGTGATGAGTGCCCAGGACAAGACTCGAACTTGCACATCCTTAAGGACACCAGCCCCTCAAGCTGGCGTGTCTACCAATTTCACCACCTGGGCAATTTAAAGAACTACTTTTACTCTGCATCTGCGGCTGACATTCCGAAATGAAACGGAAACACCTCCTGAGCAAAGCGGGTGCAAAGATAATACTTTTTCGAAACGTTAAACAAGCTTAAAAAATTATTTCTTTAAATACACCAGGCAACATCAACGCATGAGTTTTTTTTCATAAAAGTAGTGCCTGTCAAACCAATAATGTTAACTTTGACAACTGCACATAAAAACGTGTTATTATGTTTACAAAAGAAGATCTCAAGCAATTACAATCGCGCGGAAGCGACCCTAAAGTAGTTGAAGCACAAATAGATAACTTCAAAAGAGGATTTCCTTATATCAACCTCGACAGGCCTGCAATTGTTGGTGATGGCATTAAAGCCTTTAACCAGCGCGATGCCAAAAAGCTTTCGTATTACTACGATTCGAATTCAAAACGGTACGAACTGCTGAAATTTGTTCCTGCTTCGGGCGCTGCCAGCCGTATGTTCAAAAATTTGTTTGAATTTATGGAATCCTATTCAGGCAGCGAAGCGGATATAAAACAACTGCAATCATCACCCAAACTCACATCTGTAAAAGAATTCTTTGCACGTATCAAAGACTTTGCCTTCTATAATTCACTAAAAAAGGTAATGCAGAAAGATGATTACAACATCGACGAATGCCTCGAAAAGCATGAATATAAGATCATTATAGATTATTTTCTGAATCCGGTCGGGTTGAATTATGCCAGTCTGCCCAAAGGCTTGCTTCAGTTTCATGCTTACCCGGATGGCGCCCGCATGTCGATAGAGGAACATATGGTTGAAGCTGCCAATTACTGTAAAGACAAGGAAAAACGTTCAGCCATTCACTTTACGGTGTCGCCCGAACATGCCGATATGTTTCTCGATGAGATTAACCGCGTTAAGGAAAAATACGAGGACCTTTTCGATATCACCTACGAATTGACCTTTTCGCTTCAAAAATCATCAACTGACACCATTGCCGTTGATATGAGCAACAAACCAATGCGCGAGGCCGATGGCAGACTGGTTTTCAGGCCGGGCGGACATGGCGCATTGATCGAAAACCTTAACGACCGCGAAAGTGAAATCATTTTCATAAAAAACATTGACAATGTTGTGCCCGACAGCATGAAACCGGATACGTTTCTTTACAAAAAAGTGCTGGGAGGATACCTTTTCGAAATTCAGGATGCTGTATTTGAACATCTTGAAACACTTGACGATAAACCCGATGATGAAGACCTGCGCACTATGCTGCGTTTTATTAAATCGAAACTGGGTTTTGTTGTCGATCCCGAATTAAGCAACATGACGCGTGAAGATAAAATCGAGTATCTGCACCGTAAACTGAACCGTCCGATCCGCGTTTGTGGCATGGTTAAAAATGAGGGCGAACCTGGCGGAGGACCTTTCTGGGTTAAAGAAACGAGTGGAGAAATGTCGCTTCAGATTGCTGAATCATCGCAGGTTGATATGGACAATGCCGGACAAAAAGAAATTTTAGGCAAGTCAACACATTTTAACCCGGTTGATTTGGTTTGCGGAGTCCGCGATTACAAAGGAAAAGTTTTCGATCTCCGCAAATTTGTTGACCCTGAAACCGGATTTATTTCTACCAAATCCAAAGATGGTAAAGAGCTGAAAGCTCAGGAGCTGCCTGGTTTATGGAACGGTGCAATGGCCAACTGGATTACTGTATTTGTAGAAGTGCCTATCAGCACATTCAACCCGGTGAAAACGGTAAATGATTTGCTGAGGAAAGAGCATCAGTAGGGGGGTAAATACAAAGATCCAAGCTACAAATTCCAAATCCCAAATTCCAAGGATCAAATTCCAGGTTCAAATAGAAAAAAGGAAATAGGAAATCGAAAGTTCAAAATCGTACTT
>CAZBZA010000215.1:0-3202 GCA_964495865.1 uncultured Lentimicrobiaceae bacterium | reverse complement strand
TTCTGGCAGGCGGTATTGACACATTTCGTAATCCCAAACCGACAATTACCCTATTTTCTCAATTATCAAATTGTCGAATTGCCGAATTGTCGAATTGCCGAATTGCCGAATTGCCGAATTGCCGAATTTCCGAATTGTCAAATTGTCAAATTGTCAAATTGCCGAATTGTCAAATTGTCAAATTGTCAAATTGTCGAATTACTAAATTGTCGAATTACTAAGGCGCTAACCGACTGATAAGCCACACATTCCCTTCCAGAAAATACTGTATCCTGTCGTGGAGCCTGCCTGGCCTGCCCTGCCAGAACTCTATGCGATCGGGTTTTAAGCGGTAACCACCCCAATGTGCAGGACGACGCAGATTTTCGCCTGCTTCAGCAAATAACAATCTTTCGCGTTCCTGCTCCAACTGATTACGCGAAGCAATTGGTGAACTTTGTGGCGATATTATAGCATTAATCTGGCTTTCAATAGGTCGCGAGTAAAAATATTCGTCCGATTCGCCCGAATCCGTTTTCACAATTATGCCTTCAATGCGCACCTGTCTTTCGGTTAATGGCCAGAAAAATGTAAGTGCGGCAGCATGGTTACCTCCTATCTGCACTCCTTTTCGACTCAGGTAATTAGTGAAGAAAACGAATCCTTTTTCATCAAAAGATTTCAGCAAAACCACTCGTGCGGAAGGTCTCCACTCAGCTGAAACGGTCGATAATATCATTGCAGTAGCTTCCGGCTCACCCGACTCCATGGCATCGCGAAGCCACTCCCGGAACCAGTTCACGGGCTCAACAGGAAAATCTTCATCCCTGATCGTATTGTGCTGGTAGTCTTTTCGAATGTCTCTCAGATCCATTTTTATTGTTTTTAAAAAAGCTTTCACAAATTTAAGGATAATTGTAACAAATAAATAATGGGGATGTTTTGCACTTCCGGCTCCAAAGTAATTGCAGAAACCTTTTGATTTTATATCTTCGCACTTAAATAGAACCACATTTACCACGCCTGCTTTTATGAAATTCATACTGCCTTTTGTATTTTTCGCCTTCCTTTGCTGCAATAGCGCTTCAGCCCAGATGGATGGAGAATTTAATCGGTCGGTTTATGTGAAGGAAATTAAAAAGGAAAGGCAGGAAAAAGACAAAGAGATGATTTCGGATCAGAAATCGCCTATCCCCGAAGAGGAAAAAGGGTCTTTCAAAAAACTGAATTATTACAAACCAAGCGTTACGTTTCGCAAACTGGCCAATTTTGAACGGTATGACCAGGCAACACGGTTTTTCATGAAAACCACAACCGACAGGCTTCCTGAATATTCGCTTTACGGCTCGGTAACCTTCAGGCATAAAGGGAAAGCGTACAAACTTAATGTATATCAAAATATTGAACTGGTTAAGAAACCAGGCTTCGAAAAACACCTTTTTATTCCATTTAATGACGAAACCAATGGCAACGAAACCTATGGAGGAGGCCGGTTTCTGGATGTTTACGAAAACGGCGAAGAGGTCCTTTTAATCGATTTTAATAAGGCTTACAATCCATATTGTGCTTATAATCACAAATACTCCTGCCCTATTCCTCCCGAAGCTAACAACCTGAAAATTAAAATTAAAGCAGGTGAGAAAAAATGGCATGATTAAGCTGATTAATGTATAAAATACTGATTAACAATAGGTTCAAAACTTAAATTAACATAACAATTTGATATCCATCAAAATTAATCATGGCAAGAGTTCTTGAAAATTCCGGTTCACGAATGGCGCTCAGGCGATTGCTCCGACGGCCGAAATACCGGTTTATGGCTGTTAACCGCATTGTACCACATGTGCCATGGTTAGTACTGTTTGCTCTCGCTGCCTATTTGTACAAAGCAAGGATTTTTGCCGATTCAGGATTTTATGTTTCGCAGTTTATCAACAACGAGACTTTTTGGATTGAATGCCAGCGCATTGTTTTAGGTATTTCGCAAATTATACCGTTGATTGGTGTGTGGACAGGACTTCAAATCAAGTATGTATTGCTGCTATACTCCCTCAGCCATGTTGTTTTTTTCTATTTCCTGTTCCTGTTCGTGTATTATGGCCTTCGCGACCGACGCTCCGGATTGCTGATTATATTGTTTCAAACGGTGGGGATAATGCATAGCTTTTTCACACCTATGTTCGAATTATACTATGGGGCGCCTTTACTGATCACTTTTTACGCTTTATGGCGGTTACCGTTTCGTTTCAATGTAATTTTTATCCTTCTAATCCTCGAAGTGCTTATTCTTTTAAGCCATCCGCTGGCATTTATGCTCTTTGTTTTCCTTTTATTTTACGATTATTCAAGGGAAACAGCCAAGCCATTTAAGTACTATTTATCAGTGTTTCTGGTTTTTATCGGGGCAATCGCATTTAAATATTTTATTATGTGCGATTACGAAACGGGTAAATTCGCATGGCAATTTAACTATACTGAAAACACACAATACCTGCAGCTACTCAATCCAGCGTACTATAAAACACTGACAATGTTCATGATACGCTATTATTCAGAAGTACTGGCTGCATTTGTAATTGTAATTTACATGCTTGTTAACCGCAGGCAATGGTTCAGGTTGCTGGTAGTGGCAGGAACTTTTTTCACTTATGTTTTTCTTGTAAATTCCACGTATACTGTTTCTCCGTCGCGATACATGGAACAGGTAATGTTTCCTTTTGTACCCATTGTTTTTATTCCCCTTATATACGGATTTCCATCAAAAGGCAGACAAGGGCTACTCAATATCTCGATATTGCTTATCTCGGCACTCATTTTGTACCGGCTGGCAGTTATCTATTACGGCAGCGAAATATTTATGAAACGGGTTGCCCAAATGGAACAACTCATTGAGGTTGCGCGACAGAAAGGTGGCAGCAAATTTGTAGTTTCCGAGGATGTGATCGATCATGGATATACGCAAGTCAATTGGTCGTATCCTATTGAAACCATGCTGCTTAGTGCCATCGACGGGAATGATATTGCTGTTACTATTGCACCGGAAGCAGATCTTAATTTTAATGACAACTACAACAAAATTGAAGCTAACCAGTTTATATTCAGAAAGTGGGAACTTAAAAACCACTCATGGCTCAATAAAAGATATTTCCATCTTGATATCGGACCATACCGGAAAATCAACGATACAACACTCAATACTAACATCACTTACAGTGCTAAAGAT
>CAZBZA010000214.1:0-5795 GCA_964495865.1 uncultured Lentimicrobiaceae bacterium | reverse complement strand
CCTTAAACACTGATATTGTGGATCTTTTTGAAAAACGTGTTCGTAATCTGGGCCCACTTGGCATGTATGCCAAGCAAGCCGACGGATATTTTATGTTTCCTAAACTGGAAGGCGAAATTGGGAATAAAATGATTTTCAGGGGAAAAGAGCGCCTTGTTTGGAGCCTTAATAACTACCTTGGATTGGCTAATCATCCTGAAGTGCGTAAAGCGGATGCAGATGCAGCTGCAAAGTGGGGAATGGCTTATCCGATGGGTGCTCGTATGATGAGCGGACAAACAGTGTATCACGAACAACTTGAACGCGAACTTGCAGCATTTGTTAATAAGGAAGCTTCCTTTCTGCTAAATTATGGTTACCAGGGAATGATTTCCGTTATCGACTCAATGGTCGATCGCAACGATGTAATTGTTTACGACAGCGAAGCACATGCTTGTATTATTGATGGGATGAGGCTGCATATGGGCAAACGGTTTGTTTACCCTCACAACAATATGGAAAACCTGCGTAAAGGTCTCGAAAGAGCCACCAGGCTTACTGAACAAACCGGTGGTGGAATACTTGTTATAACCGAAGGTGTTTACGGTATGTCAGGCGACCTTGGTAAAATCAGGGAAATAGTTGAATTAAAAAAAGAATTCAATTTCAGGTTACTTATTGATGATGCACACGGATTTGGTACAATGGGGCCAACCGGGGCCGGAACTGATGAGCATTTTGGCGTTCAGGACGGAGTTGATTTGTATTTTGGCACTTTTGCAAAATCTATGGCCGGAATAGGTGGATTTATTGCTTCTAACACAGAAATAATTGATTTCTTGAAACACAATATGCGTTCGCAGATATTTGCAAAATCACTTCCAATGCCAATGACAATAGGTGCTTTAAAACGCCTCGACCTGGTCCGCACTCAGCCCGAACTCAGGAAAAACTTGTGGAGTATTGTTGAAGCGTTGCAAAAAGGACTTCGTGATGCCGGTTTCAATATAGGAAATACAGAATCTCCTGTTACTCCTGTAATGCTGAACGGCACAATCCCGGAAGCAACCAATATTACAGTCGAAATGCGCGAAAAATACAATATTTTCTGCTCAATTGTTACGTACCCTGTTGTTCCAAAGGGAGTTATAATGCTCCGGCTTATTCCTACAGCCGTTCATACCCTGGAAGATGTAAGATATACCATTGAAGCTTTCAAGGAAATAAATGCTAAATTATTAAACGGAGAATATGCAAATATTGCTTTCGCCGATATTTCCAATTTGTAAGTTAACAGGTAGTTTAAAAATAAAAAATGCCCGGTTTGTCTGCCGGGCATTTTTTATTTTGCTTCAACTGTTTTAGTTTTGTGAATCAATGTATGTAAACCATGCAAGTAGAAAAACGCAAGTCGCTATTTATAATTGTTAATTCAACGGCATTTTACCTGCTCGCATATTTGCTGGTTTATTTGTTATTTCAACTCACAACTATAATTTTCTCTAATGTATTTGACATACCTAATACATTGTATTACAACAGGATTGGATTTAATGTTCGCCCCGAAGCCTGGACTTTTGACTCGGTAAAAGTAATTTATAGTTCGGGAAATGTGCTCCTTTTCCTGCTTTCGATCACATTTTTAGTTGTGATATTCAAAGCTCTTGAATTTGATGGGTTTCTTCGGTTGTTTTTTGTGTGGGCTTTTATTCATGCCGTTTCAATGCTCTTAGGCTCATTTATTATAGGAGCATTTAATTTCGAGGGGTTTGGGATTGTGCTGAGTTACCTTTACCTGGCTGATACAGCTAAAATGCTCCTCTTATTTACCGGTTTGCTGTTACTTATAGCTATTGGTATGGCAATGGTGAAACCTTTTTTATTTACCGCCAATATTTATTTCAAATTTCTTTCCCCCGGAATGCGGCCTGCTTTCCGCAGAGACCAGTTTATAGTACCTTTTTTCTTATCCACTTTTATTCTGATGGTTCTTAAATACCCGACAACTTTATACGAAAACCTTTTGTTGATTATCCCGTTGTTTGTGCTGCTTCCGTTATTCTGGGGAATTGGACGTTTCCCGGTTTTTTATTTTGAAGAAACAGAAAAATCAATAAGCCTGCACCTGAAACTATTAATAGTAACTATTGTAATATTCATTCTATTTAGGGTTTTTCTGGGAATAGGTATAAATTTTGGCTGAAAGTGAAGATTTATAACACAGGCATTGACGGATCGAAATCATTTGCCCATTGAAACAATCCACCTTCCAGAATATAAATGTTTCTGAATTTTAATTTTTCAGTCAGATACAGATAAGGAGCCTGACTTTTAACACCATAAAGACAATAAATAATTACTGGAATTTCCCTCGAAATCAAGTGGATCATTTCAGGGAGGTCGATCTGGGGAATATTAATTGCCCCATCGATATGACACTCATTAAACTTTTCAGCATCGCGGGTATCGATAAGTTGAAAAGATTCATGCTTGTCAATTTTTACTTTCAGGTCGTGTGTATCTATATGTTTCATGAAAATATGGATGAATGCTAATCAATCAAAAAAAAGCGCAAGGTTTCTGCAAAAGTATGTAAACTGTTCTAAACAAAAAAAGGAGTGCAAAGCACTCCTTTTTAGTTGTCAATCAAGAAGTAATTATTACTTGATAAGACCTTGAGCTACTGAATCTGCGTGAGCAGCTTCAACTGCAGCCTGAGCTGTTGAATCAGCTATACGAGCTTGTTCAATTGCTACATTGTTCAATGAATCGGCTAAAGCGATTGAATCAAGACGAGCTTTTTCAGCTTTTTCTTCTGCGCTGGGGCCGCAAGCTACAAAACCTACCATACCAGCTACTACTAACATTGCAAATAATTTTTTCATGACTTAGATTAGTTAAAAAACGGTGCAAAAGTACACCTATTTATAATGTCAATCAAACTTTCAGTAAAAAAAAATTAAGTTTTTTTAACATTTAATATATACTATTGATAACCAGTATTATATATTGCATTTTTATTAAAAAAAGATATTAACAGGATCAAATAAATTGTTAATAACCTGAAATATTTTCTCTTTTTCACTTATTTCTGATGGTTTTTTGATCAATTTATTGATAAAATCGACAATTTTAAAATTAATATTTTTCATTTTTAGTCCGAATTTTTCGTTTTTTCACCAAAAGCTTCTGTCTGATATAAGATGCCTTAATTCGTTCAATTGGTTTACATTTGCATGATATAAAAAAACTCCGAGAATGTTATCGTTTCATTTGCCAGATCTTCCTTTCAATGAGCCGGTTATTGTTTTCACCATACTTATTACAATAATTCTCCTTGCTCCTATCGTGTTTAAAAAATTCAGGATCCCGGGAATTATAGGTCTGATCGTTTCAGGTATAATTATTGGACCCCATGGGATGAACCTGGTTGAATTCGGTGAAAGCATCAAGCTTTTAAGTACCGCAGGATTGCTGTACCTTATGTTTCTGGCAGGTTTAGAACTAAATTCACGCGATTTAATGCGGAACCGCAATAAGAGTCTTGTTTTTGGAGCTCTTACTTTCTTTATCCCCCTTATTTTTGGTTTTTTTGTAGCTCATTTCCTGCTCTCATATTCGCTGCTGGCTTCTTTGCTCATAGCAAGCATGTTTAGCACCCATACGCTTATCTCCTACCCTATTGCCAGCAGGCTGGGTATAACGCGAAGCGAAGCCGTTACAATAACAATTGGCGGCACAATTATAACTGATACCGCAGTACTTGTTTTACTGGCATTCATTTCAGCGGCAACTGACGGATCTTTTACATTACTGTTTTGGATACGGATGATCCTCTCCCTATCAGTATTTTCTTTCCTGATTCTTTGGGGTGTTCCTAAAATAAGTGTCTGGTTTTTTAAAAATCTGGAAGGAGAAAGCGGTTCACAATATATTTTTGTACTGGCCATTCTTTATATTTCAGGTTTACTGGCGCGGGCTGCAGGAATCGAGCCTATTATCGGTGCTTTTCTGGCCGGATTAGCAATGAATAATCTTATACCTCATACTTCTGCTTTAATGAATCGTATTTCCTTTATTGGGAATAACTTCTTTATTCCAATATTTCTTATCAGCGTTGGGCTCATGGTCGATTTCAGCGTTTTCACCAATGGAATAGGGGCTTTGGTTTTTGGAATTACTCTGGTAGTTGTAGCTATCACAAGTAAGTTTGCAGCAGCCTGGGTAACACAATTAATTTACAAATATACCAATGCCGAACGACAAGTCATTTTCGGATTAAGCGTGTCGCATGCTGCAGCAATAATAGCAGTTGTAATTGTTGGTTATGATTTAAAAATTATAGGATTAGATGTGCTCAACGGAGCAATAATGATCATACTTATTTCGTGTTTTATCGGAACTTTTGTTACCGAACGGTCGGGCCGGAAACTCGCTATTTCTGAAGCTGAAAAAGTCCCTGTTGAATTTGGTAAACCTGAGCGAATTCTGGTATCAGTATCAAATCCTGACACCATCGAAGGATTGATCGATTTTGCTATCCTGATCCGTGAATTACAAACACAACAACCGGTTTATATGCTTTCGGTTGTTCCTGACGATGCTTTTGCCCTGGAACAAATTGCCAGGAATAATAAAATGTTTGAATCGGCCATTTCGCATGCTGCCGCCTCTGATACAAAACTTTCATTGGTATCACGTGTTGATCTTAATGTTGCCAATGGTATAAACCGGGCTGTGAAAGAGTTGATGATCAATAAAGTTGTACTGGGCTGGAATGGGAAAATTACTACCACAAACTTTTTCTTCGGCAGTATAATTGAAAACCTGATAGCAAGTACCGAGCAAATGGTTGTAGTTGTTAAAGCTACAAATCCATTGAATACAACCAATCGGATTGTTGTTTCAATACCTGAAAATGCTGAGTGTGAAGCAGGTTTTGGCACATGGATCAAAACACTTGAAGTTTTGGCTACCCGCACAAGTTCGGTGCTGCTGTTTTCGGGTTTCGAAAAATCCATTTCTGAAATCCCTGCTTTCTTTGGTTCTAATCCGGCTAACCTTCAAATCGAATATATGGTAATTAATTCATCGCACCCTATAAGTGAGATGGCGCAAACTGTTACTTCACTGGATTTGTTTGTTGTTATTGCAGCCCGGCGGCGTACACTTTCGTTCAATCATTATTTTGACCATATGCCCCGCGACCTGGCACGATATTACGAAAACAAAAATTTTGTAATTATCTATCCTGAGCAACGAGCTGTCGAATCACAATCTCTGTCAGCATCTTTGGATGGGCTGGATATTTCGCCTATACAGGAAAATATTGATAGGTTTTCCTATCTTGGTAATTTCAAACGCAAATCAAGCGGAAACAATCATAATTCTGTAACTGAATAATTTTACTTTTAAAATGAGTACACAGATTCCATTAGCTGAGATTCTCAGGCCTAAAAATGCGGATGAATACATCGGGCAACAGCATCTGATGTCAGCTGATAGCGCTTTTAGGAAAATGGTTGACGGAGGCCCTGTTCATTCAATGATTTTCTGGGGGCCACCCGGCGTTGGTAAAACAACACTTGCACTTATTATTGCCAATGCAACCGGCAGGCAATTTTATACTTTGAGCGCTGTAAATTCAGGAGTTAAAGATGTAAGGGAAGTTATTGAAAAAGCAAGAAACGACGATTCGCAACCCATTCTTTTTATTGATGAAATTCATCGGTTCAGCAAATCGCAGCAGGATTCACTTTTAGGAGCCGTCGAAAAAGGAATTGTAATTCTAATTGGCGCAACAACCGAAAATCCTT
>CAZBZA010000213.1:0-5817 GCA_964495865.1 uncultured Lentimicrobiaceae bacterium | reverse complement strand
GACGCTCTAATGGTTCCCGGCCGCGAGATTTTACGCGACAATTGGGATTACCAGTTTGAAAAAAACAAAAAGATTGTAATGTTTGGTGAGGATGTTGGTCAAATCGGAGGTGTGAATCAAACCTATGAAGGACTGCAGACTAAATACGGCGAAAACCGCATTTTCGATACCGGCATTCGTGAAGCCACAATAATTGGACAAGGAATTGGATTGGCAATCAGAGGTTTGCGACCAATTGCAGAGATACAGTATTTCGATTATCTTCTTTACGGTTTACAGTTAATGAGTGATGATCTGGCCACTTTGCAATATCGTACCCGTGGCGGACAGAAAGCTCCGATGATCATTACCACCCGTGGCCACCGCCTCGAAGGAATATGGCATTCCGGATCACCACTAAGCATGGTAATTAACAGTATAAGAGGAATTTATGTTCTCGTTCCACGAGATATGACCAGGGCTTCGGGCTTTTACAACACCATGCTTCAATCGGATGAACCAGCTTTGATAATTGAACCACTGAACGGTTACCGGCTACGTGAAACACGACCTTCGAATATCGGTGAATTCCGAATTCCTGTCGGAGTTCCTGAAGTAATTGAAACCGGAACCGATGTAACTCTTGTAACTTATGGTTCGTGTGTGCGAATTGCCCAGGATGCGGTTGCACAACTCCGTGACTTTAAGATATCAGTCGAACTTATTGATGTACAGTCGCTTGAACCATTTGATATTCATTATATGATTGCTGAATCCCTCAAAAAAACAAACAAAATTGTTTTCTTTGACGAAGATGTTCCGGGTGGAGCAACTGCATATATGATGCAGAAAGTTCTTGAAGAACAGAAAGGATTCCAATACCTTGATGCAGAGCCACAAACAGTTACAGCACAAGCTCACAGAGCTGCTTATGGCACTGACGGAGACTATTTTTCAAATCCAAATGCCGAAGATGTTTTCGATTGTATCTATAACCTGATGCACGATTATAATCCGGTTAAGTATCCTAAAATATTCTAAATCAGCTTTCTTTCTGAAGTTCACAAAAATCAGAACCCTATCACCACCTGGTTTGATAGGGTTTTGTTTTATAAATAACTATACATCGGCATACAGAGTAAAACATTTAACTATTCAATATACTGTTCCAATTATTCAGATTCAACTTATAATTCTTACTTTTGCCAAAAGCCCAAACCGGTCTATTTCGCTTATGAAACGTTTCCTGTATTACCTTCTCCCCACTTCGCTCCGTTTATTTGCCAGGCGGTTGTATTTCCTGCCAATCGATACTTTCGATTATATTACAGGCAAAAGACCTGAAGGTGTTCCGCCAAGAGGGAAAATTTTTATCGGGCATGGCGATTATGTAAAGGTTGGCGAAAGATATCTGAAGAATTTCATTGAGCTTTGTGGGTTAAAACCCGATCATGCTGTGCTCGATATCGGATGCGGAATCGGCAGAATGGCTGTGCCGCTTACCCGTTATATCAACGAAAAAGGTTCGTACGACGGATTCGATATTGTTAAGAGTGGCATCGACTGGTGCAATAAAAATATAGCTGACAAACATCCTAATTTCAGGTTTCAATATACAGGACTTTACAATCAGCTTTATAATACAGCTGACAAAGTGGATGCCAGTAATTTTATTTTCCCATATCCCGATGCAAAATTTGATTTTGTATTTCTCACATCGGTTTTCACTCATATGATGCCTGCGGAAGTTGAACAGTATATTAACGAAATGGGCCGCGTTATGAAACCGGGTGCAAGCTGTCTGGCATCGTTCTTCCTGATAAACTGCGAATCGGAAGATTTGATGATCAAGCAGCCAACACATATGAATTTCCCATTGAATAAAGGTTTTTACAGGCTTCATTCCACCCGGGTCGACACCGCAAATGTAGCATATGACGAAGAATGGATTCTCGATAAACTGGAAAAAGCCGGTCTGAAAATGGATTCAATTAAATATGGCCAATGGTGCGGGCGATCAACCTGGTTTGATTATCAGGACCTGCTTGTTTGCAGCAAACGGTAATTCCGATAAGCAAATCACACTATCTTTGAACAATGTTTAATTTTTGAAACTTCAACAACTCATAATTATTTGAAACTTTCCGTAATCATAGTCAGTTACAATGTAAAACACTTTCTCGAACAGTGTCTTCATTCGGTGCGTGCTGCCATTGCGGACATTGATACTGAGATATTTGTGGTCGATAATGCTTCTGTTGATGGTTCAGTAAAAATGGTGAGGGATAAATTTCCTGAAGTAATTTGTATAGCCAACGACGATAATCCGGGATTCGCCAAAGCTAACAACCAGGCAATCAGGCAGTCGGAAGGAGAATATGTGCTTCTGTTAAATCCTGACACCATTGTTGAAACAGATACTTTCGCCAAAATTGTTGCTTTTATGAACAGCCATCCCGATGCAGGCGGTTTGGGTGTAAAGATGGTGGATGGAACCGGGCGCTTTCTTCCTGAGTCGAAACGCGGTTTACCTACTCCGTTAGTGGCATTTTATAAAATATTCGGGTTATCGAGGTTGTTTCCAAAATCGAAAACATTCAATAAATATCATCTCGGTTATCTCGATAAAGATAAAACCCACCAGGTTGACATACTTGCCGGCGCTTTTATGCTTATGCGTAAATCCGTCCTCGATAAAGTAGGATTGCTCGACGAAGCGTTTTTCATGTATGGCGAGGATATTGACCTCTCCTACCGCATTATAAAAGGCGGCTACCACAACTATTATTACCCCGATGCACGCATAATTCATTACAAAGGCGAAAGCACAAAAAAGGGAAGCCTGAACTACGTTTTCGTGTTTTATAATGCGATGATCATTTTCGCACGGAAACATTTTACGGCTAAGAATGCGCAGCTTTTTTCCATTTTGATCAATATGGCGATCTATTTCAGGGCATTTCTTTCCATTGTCAGCCGTGTATTGAAAAATACTTTTCTTCCTTTTACTGATGCCGCTTTGCTTTATGGCGGACTTGCCATGCTGGCACGAATTTGGGAACAACGTGTTGTTTATCCCTGGGGTGGCCATTATCCGGTTGAACTTTACCTTTTTGTAATCCCTTCGTTTATCCTGGCATGGATGATAAGCATCTATTATTCAGGAGGTTTTGATAAACCTATGAGTTTATGGCGATCGTACCGCGGACTTCTTACAGGCACAGTTATCATCCTGGTTATTTATGCGCTTTTGCCGGAGCATTACAGGTTTTCACGTTCATTGATACTTACCGGTACTGCCTGGGGACTAATTGCCCTCACACTTTCGCGGCTTTTTATGCATTTGCTCAGGATAGGTGGCTATACGCTGAATTCAGGCAAGAGCAAACGATTTGCAGTAATAGGCGAAGAAACTGAAGCCCGGCGTGTAGCTGATCTTTTACAGAAAGCACTCTCTAATCCGGGATTTATCGGACTGATCAGCAGCAGCTTAACAGGTGGTGATAAAAATGGCTTCCTTGGAAATATTAATCAGATTAAGGACATAATAAATATCTACAAAATAGATGAACTGATATTTTGCGCCAAAGATATGCCTGCCGAAGATATAATTGACCAGATGTCGGCTTTGCAACATACCCAGGTCGGTTACAAAATTGCACCACCGGAGAGTATGTCTATCATCGGCAGCAATTCCATTGATACAGCAGGCGATTTGTATGTAATTGATATTAACTCCATTGGGAAATTCCAAAACCGAAGGAGTAAACGTGTATTTGATGTAGCAACAGGAATTGTACTACTCGCTTCCTACCCGTTAACATTATTTTTTACCGGCAATCCGATTAATTACCTGTTGAATATTTTTGAAGTTTTGTTCGGATTTAAATCCATAACCGGGTATCATCCTATTGACCATCACGATCATAAACTTCCGGATATTCGTAAAGGAATTATTTACCCTACAGATGCCCTGAATCATCAAAAACCAGATTTGCAGGCCGTAGCCAGATTAAACATGCTTTATGCCCGCGATTACAGGATAAGCAACGAATTCAGGCTGCTTTACAAAGGATTCAGGCACCTGGGACGAAAATAACCTACACATTGAACCAAACTACGTTTCTGTTTGTTGAGGTATAGTGGTTCAGGAATTGAACAAAAAAAAATACACACTGCGTTAGAATTATTAATTAAAATCAGAATAAAACTATACCATGGCAAATTTTGAACTGGTAATGCCAAAACTTGGCGAAAGTATTATTGAAGCAACTATCGTTCGCTGGCACAAAAAAGAAGGCGATCAGGTAGTTGAAGATGAGTCGATTGCCGATCTGGCAACGGATAAAGTGGATTCAGAAATTCCATCACCTGTCGAAGGCACTGTTACCAAATTATTTTTCAAAGAAGGAGATGTAGTTCCGGTTGGAAAAGTAATAGCTATCATAAATATGGGAGGTTCTGATGAACCTTCGGATAATCAGGCTGATAAAAAAGAATCTGAAGCTTCTGAAGCAAAATCTGAGGCAAAACCGGAATCTACTCCTGAAACTCAAGCTGCAGCTACCACCGTGAATATTGCAGAAACGACTTCGGAGAGTGACCGTTTTTATTCACCTCTGGTACGAAGCATTGCCAAACAGGAAAATATTTTGTTAAGCGAACTTGATTCTGTTTCAGGAACTGGTAAAGATAACCGGCTCACCAAACAGGATGTTCTCGATTATATTAAAAATCGTGGTTCAAAACCTGCAGCTGAACCAACAGCAGCTCCGGCGGCTACAGCTGAAAGGCCAAAAGTTCAGGCTCCGGCAGTGACAAGTTCAACTGGTGATGTAATTTTCGAAATGGATCGTATGCGCAGGCTTATTGCTGATCATATGGTGATGTCGAAACAGGTTTCGCCCCATGTAACATCATTTATTGAAGTAGATGTTACCAATATTGTACGCTGGCGCGAAAAAATCAAAGACGGTTTTGCCAAACGCGAAGGTCAGAAAATTACCTATACTCCACTATTTGTGGAGGCATCAGCCAAGGCTCTGCGTGAGTTTCCGAATGTAAATGCTTCTATCGACGGGTACAAAGTAATTCAGCGCAAAGCAGTAAATATTGGAATGGCTGCAGCACTTCCGGATGGAAACCTGATTGTTCCGGTTATTAAAAACGCCGATCAGAAAAACCTTCTGGGAATAGTTAAAGATGTGAACGATCTGGCTGACCGCGCCCGCAAAAATAAACTGAACCCTGATGATATTACGGGTGGTACTTTTACCATTACCAATTTCGGATCTTTCGACAGCCTTACAGGTGTCCCTGTTATCAACCAGCCACAAGTTGCGATACTTGGCATAGGAACTATCAAAAAACGTCCCTGGGTGCTCGAAACAGCTGATGGCGACGTGATTGCTATCCGCCATATCTGTATGCTTTCGCTTTCGTACGATCACAGGCTGGTTGATGGTGCCCTGGCAGGCATGTTTATTAAACGGATTCAGCAGTTGCTCGAAGGGTTTGATGGGAACATGGCGCTGTAAGGGAGTGAAAAGTGAAGAGTGAAAAGTGAAAAGTGAAAATCTGAATTTATGAGTAAAATGAGGTTTCCCGCACTTTTAAGCTATAAATACTGACTTATTAATAACCTTTACCTGAACTAAAATAAACCCGGCAGTTTAATTCGCCGGGTTTTTCTTTTTACACCTGAAAAATCAATAATTTAGCCAATGGAAGATTCAACTTCCTATATAATATATTTTCGATGCAACTTAATCTTACCAAACCCATTATCATTTTCGACCTCGAAGCAACCGGTGTAAACATTGGCAGCGACAGGATAGT
>CAZBZA010000212.1:0-5823 GCA_964495865.1 uncultured Lentimicrobiaceae bacterium | reverse complement strand
TGTCCTTTTCTATCACTTTTTCGATAAAAAAAGGTGTTACGGGAAGGAAATATATTTTATCGGCTACGCCCTCGGAGGTTTGAACGGTAGCGATATTGGGATTGATGAGAATGGTAAAAATACCTTCTTCGCGCAGGGCTTTCAATGCCTGCGATCCGCTGTAATCAAACTCACCGGCTTCGCCGATTTTAAGGGCTCCTGAACCAAGGACGAGGACTTTCCTGATATTTATCATTGTGAAATTTTAAGCACTATTTTATTGAACAATGGTTGAGTTGGGGTTTATGAACCACGGAGGCATGGAGGACATGGAGGAACACAGAGAGTTTTTTGATGTTTTATTTTACGTTTGTTTTTACTACCGAGGCATGGAGAGTTGAAAGAACCCAGAGAGTTATATTTGTAAGCATCCTATTTCGTTTTGCATTGATAATCAGTCTAGCGCAGTAGTTGGTTATTCTTCAGGTAGTAATGCATAAACGTTAGTAACTAAAGAATTCATCTCGTTTCTGATATTGTCGCAATGAAAATTAAACAGAAGTCCTTTGGGCTTTCCAGTAAGCTTGAGGTACGATAGTAGTTGGGCATTGTATAAAGGCATCATTTTTTCGACTGCTTTTAGTTCAACAACAATCATGTCTTCAACTACTATATCTAATCTTAATTTACTTCCCAAATTCTTACCTTTATATGAGATAGGAAAATAAACTTCAGAATCAACCTTTAATCCGCGCATTTTAAGTTCCTCAATCAAGCAAATCTGATAAACCGATTCTAAAAGACCTGGTCCCAGATGCTTGTGTACTTCTATGGCAGAGCCTATTATTTTTGAGGAAATTTCGCTAATCATTTTTTTGGTAATTTTCATAAAACTCGTTTTAGATTCAGATAATTATCTCTATGTTTCTCTGTGACCTCCATGCCTCCGTGGTTATACTTTTCCTTTCACCACTTTTAAAAACTCATCAAACAAATACTCACTATCTGTCGGGCCGCTGGAGGCTTCGGGGTGAAACTGGACTGAGAAAACAGGGCGGGTTTTATGTTTAATACCTTCGTTGGTTCCGTCGTTGAGGTTTACGAACAAAGGTTCCCAATCGGCTGATAGCGAATCGGTATCAATCGCAAAACCATGATTCTGCGAAGTAACAAAAGCTTTGTTGGTACCACATTGCAACACAGGCTGGTTGTGGCTACGGTGCCCGTATTTCAGTTTGTATGTATCAGCACCCGAAGCAAGTGCAAGTAACTGGTTTCCAAGGCAAATGCCGAAAATAGGAATATCCTGTTTCAATGAAACGGAAAGGTGTTTTATTGTAGCTTCACACATTTTCGGGTTACCCGGACCGTTGGAAATAAACAATCCGTCGTACTGTTCTTTAGAATAATCATAATCCCACGGAACACGAATTACGGTAGTATCACGTTTCAGGAAGTGGCGGATAATATTGTATTTTACACCGCAATCGACAAGCAATATTCGGGTTGAACCATTTCCATAAGTGATAACTTTATTGGTGCTCACGTTGGCAACCAGGTTTTCGTTGTTAGGATCATGAAAGCCGGGATCATCGTTGCCAAAAATAATTTTACCCATCATAGCTCCTTTCTCGCGTATGATTTTGGTTAGCTGTCGGGTATCGATACCATACAAACCTGGTATTTTATTTTCCGTAAGCCAGTCGCCCAGGCTTCGTTTTGCACTCCAGTGGCTATATTCGGCTGAATAATCTGAAACAATAATTGCTGTTACCTGAATATGCTCCGATTCGAAAAAATCGGGAACACCATCGGTGGTAATTGCTTCGGGAACACCGTAGTTACCTATCAGTGGGTAGGTTGCAACCAATATCTGACCTGCATAGGAGGGATCGGACAAACTTTCGGGGTAACCCGTCATGGAAGTATTAAATACAACCTCTCCGGCAACTGAACCTTCGAAACCAAATGATTTTCCAATAAATTCAGTGCCATCTTCAAGTACTAACCGGGCTGTGATTTCTTTTGCCATTATGCTGAATTTCTGTTAATTAACGGATAAAAAATATTTCGTAGTTACTCCCGGACTTGCAAAATTTTTTCAGGTAAAAACCTGAAGGTTAATTTTTAAATCCATTGATTTTGATTATGTTCTAAACTTTGCACACGATTAGGGATTGCTGATGTCATCAACAATCCCTTTGTTTACTGACGATGATACTTTTACGAAAGTATCCCAAATTAGCTGTCAGAGAAAAAAATAAAGTACTCCGATTAATTGTTTCCGATGATCTGCATCAGTTCATCAAGTTTAGGCGAAAGGATAATTTCTGTCCGCCGGTTTTTTGCTTTGCTGGCAGCTGAAGTATTAGGTTCAACCGGCAGAAACTCACCGCGACCTGAGGCAACCAATCGTTTAGGACTTATTTTCCCGTTTGCAAGTAATATTTTTACGATAGAAGTTGCGCGCATCACACTCAGGTCCCAGTTGTCCTTCACCTGGTTCTGTCCGGTAAGCGGAACATTATCTGTATGACCTTCGATCAGCACATTGATATCAGGATTTTTCTCCAGCACTTTTGCCAGGTCTTTGAGGGCCGAAACGCCTTCGCTGCTCACATCCCATTTGCCTGAGGCGAACAGTAGTTTTTCGTCGAGCGAAACGTATACTTTACCATCTTTCATATGCACGGTCAGTCCTTTGCCTTCGAAACCCATTAATGCATCGGAAACTGCTTTGCGAAGCGCATCGGTAATGGAATCTTTTTTACGGAGTGCCGACTGAAGTTCAGCCAGGTTTTTGCCTTTGATATCGAGTTCGCTCTGAAGCGCCCTAAGCCTGTCCTCACGGGCAATAAGGTCATCCTGAGCGGTTTTCAGTTCGGCCATAATTTTTTCTGCGTCATCGGAACTGGCCATAAACTGCCTTTTGAGCAATTCGTGCGAACGGTCGAGTTCGTTGTAATCGGCAGTGAGAACACGCAATAATGAACCCAGGCGCGAAGTATCCGATTTGAGTTGGGTAACTTCTTTTTTAAAACGCTGATTGTCGAACGAAAGTTCATTCACCAATGTACCAAGCGAATCGGCTTTCGCATTCAGCCGCGAGCTTTCCTCGTTGCATTTTGCGGTAAGCGCGTTGTATTTTTTCGTGGAAACACACGAAGCAAATGTACCTGCCAACACTACAAATAGTATCAGCCTGATTGTTCTTTTAAAATTCGGGTGGCTCATATTTCAGGGTTAATGTATTTAAAAAGGAAGAATTTATTTAAAAACTAATTTCGAGCAACGAAGGACAATGATCGGAATGCACAGCCTGCGGCAGGATAACAGCGCGCTGCATATTCTTTTCCAGTTCATCGCTAACCATATGATAATCAATGCGCCAGCCCAGGTTTCGGCTTCGGGCTCCCGCGCGATAACTCCACCATGTATAATGATGAGGCTCTTTTACAAAATAGCGGAACGAATCGATAAATCCGCAATTGAGGAAACCGGTAACCCATTCGCGCTCCTCGGGAAGAAAACCGCTGCTGGTTGCATTACGAACAGGATCGTGGATATCAATGGCTCTGTGGCAAATATTGTAATCGCCCGAAATAACAAGGTTCGGACGTGTTTTCTTTAATTCGAGAATATAGTTTTGGAAATCAGCAAGCCATTGCATTTTAAATGCCTGCCTTAAATCTCCGGTTGTCCCTGATGGATGGTAAACCGAAATTATTGTTTTATCGCCATAATCGGCACGGATCAGCCGGCCTTCGTAATCGTATTTTTCAATACCCATTCCGTAAACCACTTTATCGGGCTCTGTTTTGGATAGAATACCAACGCCGCTATATCCCTTTTTCTGAGCCGAAAACCAATAGGTATGATAACCCAGTGCCTGAAATTCGACAACCGGGATCTGATCGGGCTGAGCTTTTGTTTCCTGAAGGCAAACCACATCAGGATCAGCAGCTTGCAACCATTCGATAAATCCTTTACTTATTGCGGCGCGAATGCCGTTGACATTGTATGTGATAATTTTCATGCAAGCTGCTTTTTCCACTGTAAAATTATAGGAATATTGACTTCAAAAATTGCAAGTACAGTAGAAGTTTTACAGAAATAATCAACAATTTTTAAAATCTAATATGCTGATTTAATAAGAGTTAAAAAACAATAGATGATTTTGTTAAAAAGTAACAGAATGTTGATCATTTTTTCGAATGATTTCATTTCGATAATTTCAGGGGTTTCAATCTTCGGAAATTAATAGGTTCCTTTGCCGGCACAATTGTATTCAATCATGCAATGTTAAGTATGTATCTGGTCACCTCTTCAGTTCAAATGCAGAAAAGAAATCCCCCTTATGTTAAAAGTACAAATACAAATTTATCATTAGAATGATTACAAATAAATCAGCATATGTCTTACGAAGGTGAACCTGAGCGTTAAATTTCTATTTTTGTGATCAATATGCCTGGAAGTAAATTTTATCAGAAAATTCATTCGTGGAGATTAAGACACATCTCACCACGGAATTTCATATTGATACTCAGTCTTATAGCAGGTTTGCTGGGCGGTTTAGCAGGTGTTGTGCTGAAAAATGCCGTTCATCTCAGCCATTCCATTTTAATGAGTGTAATCTCAATAAAGAGTTTCAACCTGCTTTACCTGGTGCTTCCGTTTATAGGAATTCTGATATCGTACCTGTACGTAAAATATTTAGTAAAAGACAATATCGGGCATGGAATCAGTCGCATTTTGCAATCGATTTCGAAAAGCAACAGTATTATAAAGGCCCATAACATGTACACTTCGCTGATAGCCAGTACCATTACAGTAAGTTTTGGCGGAAGTGTAGGATTAGAAGCACCGATTGTGCTTACCGGTTCAGCTATTGGCTCAAACATTGGTCGTTACCTGCGACTCGATTATAAAACTATCACTCTTCTGGTTGGCTGTGGAGCTGCCGGTGCTATTGCAGGAATTTTTAAAGCACCCATTGCCGCCGTTATTTTCGCATTAGAAGTATTAATGCTTGATTTGACTATGGCAAGTCTCATTCCGCTTCTGATTTCATCGGCTGCTGGAGCGATACTGGCTTATTTTTTCATGGGTAGCGGCGTACTGTTTTCATTTGCAGTAACAGCCCATCCTTTTACACTGCAAAATCTGCCGTTTTACGCTATCCTGGGATTGCTCTGCGGAGTTGTATCCTTATATTTTACCAGAGCTAATTTATCTATCGAAAAGCAGTTTCAACGGATGCCGAACGGCTTCTCCCGTGTTTTGGCAGGCGGTGCAATAACCAGTTTGTTGGTTTTTCTTTTTCCACCTCTGTATGGCGAAGGCTACGAAACGCTTAAGAACCTGCTCAATGGCAACGGCATGAATCTGCTCGACGGCAGCATATTTACTTCAATCGGGAATAATTATTTCCTGATTTTAATTTTCCTTGTGCTGATACTGATTTTTAAAGTAGTAGCCATGTCGGCAACTACAGCCGGAGGTGGAGTTGGCGGGGTATTCGCCCCATCACTTTTTATGGGTGGAGTTACAGGTTTTTTCCTCAGCAGAGTGGTGAATTTTTTTATGACCGACCGTTTGCCAGAAAGTAATTTTGCCCTTGCCGGCATGGCAGGTGTGATGGCGGCGGTAATGCATGCACCTCTTACAGCCATTTTCCTTATTGCGGAAATCACCGGTGGCTACCAGTTTTTTGTTCCTTTGATGATAACTTCTGTGGTGGCTTATCTTACCGTTATTCCTTTTGAGCCACACTCCATTTACACCAAACGATTGGCCGAAGCAGGCGAGCTAATTACGCATCATAAAGACAAAGCTGTGCTATCG
>CAZBZA010000211.1:0-5825 GCA_964495865.1 uncultured Lentimicrobiaceae bacterium | reverse complement strand
ACATATATTCGTTACTTGATTTGTCAGCTTTCAGGTATGCATACCCAAGTGAAATATTTCTTAAAAAAGCACCTTCTCGGACTATCTCGTTCATATTTAGAGATATACTGGTTTCGAAACCGCTTACATTTATATCGGTAATATTCATCGCCTGCCACGGATCCTGGTCTTGTAATTTTACCCAATCAATCATGTTGTGGCCAAAACGCTTGAAAACAGCGGCATGTGCAACTATTCCCGTTTTGTTATATTTCAGTCCGGCTTCAATGGTTATTGCTTCTTCAGGTTTAAGATTCGGGTCGCCTTTACTGGTATTGTCGTTGTAATACAGATCGGTAAAAGTAGGAAGCCTTAATGTACGGTTAGCGCTGCTGTAAATCCTTAAACTATTGGTAATCTGGTAAGCAGCATCAATCCCGGGATAAACAGTGATTTTCCCAGGCAAGGCACTCAGGTAATTTACAAGCAGTCCGGCCGAGACCGAAAACCGGTTTATGTTTATTGATTCTTCAAAAAATACACCAGCCGCTGTCCGTGATTTCCCATAAATGTAAAATATATCTTCTTCACCTTTCACAGGGATGGCATTCTGCAGCGTATCGCCCAGTTTATTGCTTCGGATCATTTCGTGCCTTATATCATAACCGATTGATAATTTCCCGATCCGTCCGGTGCTTTTCCAGATATTCGCATTCGAACCTATTACATCCGTATAGTGGTAATTATGAGACGTGTACCACGAAGGAGCCTCATCGCGGAACAGCCGGAACTCATCATAATGGCGACGGAAGTAAATCGCAGGAGCCAGTCCGTTGAAATTGGTTTTATACCGTGCTGAGGCAAATATGGTTTTAGTTATCTCAAACTGATCAGGATATTTTGGAGTGTAAAAACTATTGGCGCCGAATGCTTTTTGGATATACGAAGCCTGGTAATCAAGTTTTTGCGTTTTCCCTGCTGAGCCACTGTAAAACAGGTTAAAAGAATTGAAATCAGTATTTTCGGTAAATCCATCGGAACCCGACTTGCTGATTTGCAGCTTATGTGCCGTGTTTCCGATATTTAAACCTGCTGATGCTGACAGACTATAAAGCCCATATTGTCCGCCCATAGCGGAAAAGGAGATTAGGTCGGAAGCCTTTTCAGTAGTAATAATATTTATCACACCGTTAAAAGCGTTGGGGCCGAATACACGTGCACCGGGACCTTTCAGGATTTCAATACGGTCGATACCGGAAATATCAATTGGTAAATCCATATTATGATGGCCGGTCTGCGGATCGCTGATATTCATTCCGTTAAGCAATACCAGTGTCTGATCAAATGATCCACCTCTTATACTTACATCGGCCTGCATTCCGAATGAACCACGGTTGCGCACATCCGTATTCAGCGCATAACCAATAAGTTCGGTAACGTTTCGAACAGGCAGGCGCTCAATTTCCCCGCGGTTAATAATTTGTATGCTCCGTTTCAGCTGCTCAAACATTACCGGAGTGCGCTCAGCTGAAATTACAAGCTCTTCGAGAGTGAGCAATTTGTTGATAGATGAATCATTCTGCACCTGGGCGCGAAGCAAATTGCAATTACTCAATGGCAGAAGTTGTAATGTTATCAGTAAGAAAAATGAGATTATGTGTTTGATATGCAGCTTCATAAGGAGTATTTAATGCAGAAACCAGCGTTCTGCTTCAGCGGCTGCAAAATTAGACTGATATATAATATGAAAAACAAATCCCCGGAAATTTTAAAGCCCGGGGATTAGGTTGAATTAAGCAACATTATTAGATACAAATCTTGATAAAGCCCTAAAAATTAATGCGTTATCTGCAATGTAATTTGTTGTTTACAATCAGAAACTTACTATTGCTGCTGTTCCGGCAATAATCAGAATTATAGTGTATAAGCTAAGTATCAGAATGGTAGAGATTCCTACAAAAACGAAAAGATTTTTTAAATTTTTCAGCGAAACAGTAAGATTTTCGGTGCTTGAATTTTCAATAGCTTTGATGGCATTGTTGCAGAATGAATTCAGAAAGATCACCGGTATAACATAAATTCCGGCAATCACAATATAGATTACTGAGAAAATTCTTGGTGAGAATGGCATATTCAAAGGTATCATTTCATCCGGTAACATTCCGATGACAAAACTCATCAATATACCGGCCAGAAACATAAATCCTGTTACAATAAATCCCAGAATTGCCAGAAATTTTCCCCATTTGGCTGTTTTCAAAAGAAATGCTGATGCTTCGGGAGTAAACTGTGGCAGCTCTTTCTGGTTTTCGGAAGGTGTAATGCTTTTGTCGGTTTCCATTATAAAAATATTAAGGTATTACTGAACGTTTTACTTTGAAATAGTCATGGCAAATTTAACCATAAGTAAAGGTGAAAAAAAATAATCTTCTCAATAAAAAAAGCCGTGCTGTTATTTGCACGGCTTTTATACGAATTATCACAAATTTTGGCGAAGCTCTATCTGCAATCAGGGAAAAAACCTTTCGGTAACAATTTGGATTCGAGGATCATACCTTCCTTGTATTTTCCATAATCAAACTGATCAGCGTTTACCGCCGGAGCCGAATAACCGGTTACTTTAAATTCAGTGCGGCGGTTAGCCTGATGTTCTTCGGGCGTACATTCAACACCATCTTCACATTTGTTTGTAAGTTGGCGCTCTCCATATCCTTTGGCAGTGATGCGTTTTTCATCTATCCCTTCTTTAATGATGTATTTAACGGCGGCATCGGCTCGTTTCTGCGAAAGCTTATCGTTATATTCGAATGTTCCGCGGCAGTCGGTATGGGAGCCTAGTTCCACTTCTATCGGATTTTCATTCATTATCTGAACCAGTTTATCAAGTTCAACCTTTGCATCGTCACGGATTTTGAATTTATCAAAGTCGTAATAAATATTGTCAATACGGAATGTTTTGTTGATAACCAGTCTGTTAAGCAACAAATCGCGCGGAGCACTGCTTGTTTCGCCGGGTATCAGTTTCGTGAGATGGAAAGGAGTACAATCAGCTATAAAATTGGCCATCATTGCTTTAACAGTATAATTTTCGGGGTTCTCAACCTGCGTTTTATACATTCCAGTTGCATCGGTTATGAGTACTTTCACACTGCCGGTTGCTGGGTTCAAAAGGAAAACAGTGGCTCCGGCCATAGGTAGCATGGTAGTTGCATCTTTTACAAATCCGCTGATAAAAGATGGCAATACCACTTCCCTGAAAGCATAGATATCGTCGCTGCCTTTACCTCCCGGACGGTTCGATGAAATGAATCCATTTTTTAATCCCGGTGCAAATGCAAACGCAAAATCATCATAAGAACTATTGATGGGTTGTTGGAGATTAACAGGAGTTGTCCAGGTTCCGTTGATGGTATTTGATTTAAAAATGTCGAGTGCTCCGTAACCGGCATGTCCTTCACTGGCAAAATACAATACATTGTCTTCATTTATTGATGGAAACATTTCATTTTGGGAAGTATTTATTACTGGACCCATATTTAATGGTTTGCTCCAGTTATCTCCTTCACGTTTACACATCCAAATATCGGTTCCACCTGATCCTCCAGGCATATCGCTTACAAAATAAAGGGTTTGTCCGTCAGGCGAAAGCGCTGGGTGACCGACCGAATACTCTATGCTGTTATGTTCGAAAGGTTTTACTTCGCCCCAAACTCCATTAGTTTGAGTTGAATAATAGATTTTCAGCTGGTTAGTCTTAAAAATACCTTCGCGTTTTGCTTTTCCAAAAAAGGATCGTGTAAAATAAATGTTGTTTCCATCAATGCTGAAAGCAGCGGGACCATCGTGATATTCCTGGTTGAAATCACCTTCGAGTTCGGACGGTGCACCAAGGCTACCCCAGAAATCACCGGCAGATAATGGTCGTGCTCTTTTAATATTCAGATAACCTCGTCCTGTCCAACCATATGATTTTCCTTCGCCCTTGCTTTCGCTGAAATCAGACGCAAATACCAGTTCCCCATCGTATATAGCAGGTCCAAAATCGCTTTCGCTTGTATTAATATTGTTAACAATTTTTACTTCATACTCAGGCTTGTAGTTTTTCCAGGGGCCTAAAATACTGTCGCAATGGCTTGCAAACATCTTTCCTTTCGGATCTGCAGGATTCTTTTCAGCATATTTAAGGAACATTTCCCTTGCTAATTCATAATTACCAGTTGATTGCAAAGCCTGAGCATAATAGAAATAAGATTCAGGTTTTACTTCCGGCAAAGCAATAACCATTGCATATGTTTCGCTGGTTTTATTCATATCTCGCTGTAACCGATAGCATTCGGCAAGCATTGGAAGTGCCTGGTTTCTGGTTTTTTCTTCAGCAGCAGCCTTTTTTAAAATGTCTATAGCTTTTGAATAATTATACTTGTCCATCTGTTTCTGGGCCTTGTCGAGAGATTGGGCATTCAGCACCGAAACAAATATCAGGCATGTTGTTAAAAGAAAGAAGTATTTTTTCATCATCGTAGTTTTTGGATCCGTATAAGTTGAGCGTTGTTATCAGTAGTTTAGAAATACCTTGGAGTAAGCATACGCTTATTAACATTGAAATCATAGCTTAGGCGTATTTCGTGTGAGCCTGAGTTGTAGGTCTTCAATTCATTTAGCCAGATATCATAAGAATAGCCAATTCTGAAATTTTGTGCAATATTTATTTCTGTCATAAAGGAAACAGCTTTCTCTGTGCGATATGATACGCCTAACCAAAATGTATTGACAAACAGGAAACTTGCATTCAGATCAAGTTGTGGCGGGGCATTTTTAACGAATTTTGCCAGCAACGATGGACGGAATACTACATTCTCTCCCATAGGAATGGCAACTCCTGTCATTCCGTAAAAGTGGGCCAGTAATTTTGTAAACTGAGTGTTACCGGCTGAATCGGTTACAGCAAGCGTTTGGTTTTGAAGTAGCTGATGTGATGAAATACCGGCATAAAACTTATCCGAATAGTAATATATTCCAAAATTGGCGTCTGGAATTACCTTTTTTTCCATGGTGTTCTGATACTGCATGAATGAGTCATCTTCGTCAAAAACATTAAAATCATTATAAACTATTCCATTGTTTTTGACCCCTGCCTGTAACCCAAACGAAAGTTTGCTATCAGGAAAGATGATACGGTAAGCAAATGTTGCCATGGCACCTGTATAATTTAAAGGACCAATCTTATCATTATACACGTTAAAACCTATTGCCATGTGTGGGTTGGTAAGTGGCGAATGTATTGCTGCACTGATAGTTTTAGGAGCTCCTTCAATCTTAACCCACTGATTGCGGTACAAAATATCGGCAGTTAACAACTCGCGGCTTCCGGCATAACCAGGATTTACGGCCAGTTTGTTGAACATATACTGGCTGAATAATGGATCTTGCTGGGCAAATAGTGAAGTTGCCGTGAGAAGAAGTATTGCAGTGAGTAGCTTTTTCATGGTTTTCTGGTATTAATTAAAGTATTGTATTTTCAGAGTGGTTTATTAACTTAGGTTCGGGATTGATGGTCCGGCAGGATAAGAAATTCTTACCCTGCCTTACATCTTCTAATTGTCCCCTTTGCCACGGACATAAACCCAACCTGTATAGGTCTCAAGGTCTTTTATTTTGATAATGTAGAAGTAAACTCCATCTGGTAGATATTCATCTTTCTCGTTGGTACCTTTCCAGTTATTTTCAGAGTTGTTATAGCCTTCATAAGATCTGATTTTATCTCCCCAGCGGTTGAAAATGATTACTTCATTATCTGTGTATTCATCAATTCCACGAATATGCCAGTAGTCATTTTTCCCATCTCC
>CAZBZA010000210.1:3025-5858 GCA_964495865.1 uncultured Lentimicrobiaceae bacterium | reverse complement strand
TCAGCCCTGGCCAGTGAGAACCGTGCAGAAGAAGTTGTTGCAATACCAGGATTAAGAGGAAGGGCACCAAAAGAAATTACGCTTAAAAACCTGGCCAAGATCATACAGGCACGCATGGAGGAAATCATCGAAGCCGTGTATCAGGAAATCAAAAGCACCGGTCTTGAAAAAAGACTGATAGCCGGTATTGTACTAACAGGCGGTGGAGCCATGCTGAAGCATATTGAACAGCTCACCCAGTTTTTAACCGGAATGGACACACGTATAGGTTACCCCAACGAACACCTTGCCAGCAATTCGGTTGAAGAAATGACCAGTCCGATGTATTCAACCGCCATTGGTCTTGTCCTGCTCGGAATGCAGCGTAGCGATGTGTCTCGGATTAAAAACGATGAAGAAAAGCCTGAAGAAACTGATCCAAAACCAAAAACTCCAGCACCAAAACAAAACAAAGTTTCAGATTGGCTCGACAGATTTTTCAGGGATGGAATCAGTTAATAATTAACAATTATTTTGTTAGTAAAAAAATGCACAACTGAAATCAACGATATTATTTAACATTTAATTTTAGGGGGAGAAAAATGACTGATATGCTTAAATTCGACAGGCCTGATGACCAGGCTCCAATCATAAAGGTAATCGGGGTTGGTGGCGGCGGCAGCAATGCCGTTGCGTACATGTACAAACAAGGGATCAAAGGCGTTGATTTTTATATATGTAACACTGATTCACAATCACTTAACAAATGCGATGTACCCAACAAAATAAGGTTAGGAGCTACCGGCTTAGGCGCTGGTGCCAACCCTTCGGTAGGTCGAGATGCTGCTATTCAGATAGCTGATGAGATACGGGAAATCATTTCGCACAATACCTCTATGCTGTTTATTACAGCTGGAATGGGCGGTGGTACAGGTACCGGAGCAGCGCCGGTAATTGCACAGATTGCCCGCGAACTTGGTATCCTCACTGTTGGTATCATTACCAAACCATTCGGTTTCGAAGGTCGTAAACGCGAACTTCAGGCTGTTGCAGGTATCGAAGAGCTAAAAAAATATGTTGACACCACTCTTGTTATCTGTAACGACAAATTGCTCGATATGCAGGGCGATATGAAACTCAGCCAGGCTTTTGGTAAAGCTGATAATGTACTTACTATCGCTGCAAAAGGTATAGCCGAAATCATTACTGTTACCGGCCGTATTAATGTCGATTTCGAGGATGTTAAAACAGTTATGCAGGGCAGTGGAAAAGCAATCATGGGTGCGGGCATCGCAAGCGGACCCGATCGTGCCATCAATGCGGTTGAAATGGCCCTTAATTCGCCATTGCTCGATGATACCGATATAAAAGGAGCGTCCAATGTTCTGCTTTATATTACTTCAGGTAAAAATGAAATCTCGCTCGAAGAGCTGAACGATATTACCGGATATATCACCAACAGAACCGGAGAAGATGCCAATGTTATATGGGGCGATGGCGTCGACGATAACCTGGATGATGAAATCTCCATTACACTTATTGCTACCGGGTTCAACAAACCTGTAGTAATTACACACACTTTGAATGGAGTTAAGAATACTCTATATGAACCAGCAGTCGCAAAAGTTGAATCAATTACCGAAGTTCAGCTAATGGTTGAGCCGGTCGTGCTGTCGAAACCGCTTACAGAACCAGTTAAAATAATGCCTGAGGTAAGCATAAACAATACGGGCTACACACTTTTTACTGACAATTCTGCCGAAAAGAAAGACGTATCGCAGGAAAAAGAAATTCAGAAACCTGAGCCTTTTGAAGTAAAATCCTTCTTTCATCAGGAGCCTGAGCTGGAAATTATCATGCCGGTAACCATGCCAGAAGCAAAAGCTCCTATGCTTGCATTCCGTTCAACGGAAGTACAGGAAAAAGAACAGGAAGAGAAATCCCAGGACCGTATAAACAAGCTCAAAAACCTTAGCCACAAACCTATCAGCGCATCCAATGTGGAAGAAATGGAACGGATACCCGCATATATGCGCCGTAATGTGGACCTTCCGGATGCCAGTCAGTTGAACGAAAGCACAGTATCGCGCTATACACTGAGCACTGACAGTAACAACAAAACCGGGCTAAGGGAGAATAATTCGTTCCTACATGATAATGTTGATTAACCATTCAAGTTTATAAGTCAAAATAATTAAAGAACAACATGGAACTCGAAATACTTATCAATGAGGATATAAAGCAGGCAATGATAAATAAGGACAAGGAAAAACTTGAAGCCTTGCGTGCCATTAAAGCTGCTTTATTGCTCGAAAAAACAGGCAAGGACGTTTCGAGTGGTATAATACCGGAAACTGTTGAGTTAAAAATGTTGCAACGACTTGTAAAACAGCGTCGCGAAAGTGCCGAAGTTTTTAAAGCACAGGGGCGTCCTGATCTGGCTGAAGTTGAAATATTCCAGGCTGCCATTATCGAAAAGTATCTACCTGAACAAATGAGTGATGATGAAGTAATTGCTATCGTAAAAAAAGTAATTGCCGACACCGGAGCCACAGGAATAAAAGATATGGGAAAGGTAATGGGTACTGCAACCAAATTAGTGGCAGGAAAAGCAGACAACAAATTAATTTCAGAAATCATCAAAAAGTTACTCCCTTAATCTAATCCACTCATATTCTCTTTGCAAAACAGCCCTGCAGTAATACTGCAGGGCTATTTGTTTACAGTAAGTAAGAAAACAAAGTTTTATAAGCTAATAAACTATGAATGAGTATTAGCTGGTAGGTAGCCGGAAATTGATAAAACCTCCTTTGCAAAAAAAAATCCCGCCTATTCGGATGGGACTTTTCAAAAA
>CAZBZA010000210.1:0-2925 GCA_964495865.1 uncultured Lentimicrobiaceae bacterium | reverse complement strand
AAAAAGTGATCTTTTAAGCGCGATTACAAATCGCGCCACCAAAAAAAATCCCGCCATTTCGGACGGGACTTTTCAAAAAAAAAAAAATGATCTTATGAACCTAACTGCAAACGGTAAAATTTAGTAACTGTAAGGTCTTTGTCAGCTTTCTGCAGGTATTCGCGAACGCTGATTTTCGAATCGTTAATAAACTCCTGGTTCAACAAGGTATTTTCTTTGTAAAACTTGTTAAGTTTTCCCAAAGCAATTTTCTCCAGCATTTCTTCAGCTTTACCTTCAGCACGAGCTTGTTCTTTTCCAACTTCAATTTCGCGTGCGATAGTTTCGGAATCAACACCGTCTTTATCAAGAGCAACAGGCGACATAGCGGCAATCTGCATTGCTACATGCTTTCCAACTTCTTCTACACCTTCGCCATCAGCTTTATTCATGCCTAGAATAGCAGCCAAACGGTTGCCAAAATGGTTGTAAGCAATAACTAAAGGAGCTTCGATAAATTCGTAATGCGCCAGTTCCATTTTTTCGCCGGTTTTTCCGATAAGATCGGTTACACCATCCGAAATGTTACGTCCATCAATTGTCATTGCCAGCAAAGCCTCCAGTGATGCAGGTTTAGTTGCAATTGCCAGGTCGCTGATTTTGTGAGCATATTCAATGAATTCCTGATTTTTAGCCACGAAATCAGTTTCGCAATTTAACATTATAACTGCTGCAAACTTTTTATCTGCTGTAGTCTTGGCAAGAACAATACCCTGATTTGCATCACGGTCAGCACGCTTAACGGCAAGTTTCTGTCCTTTTTTACGTAAAATATCAATTGCTTTTTCAATATCGCCATCCGATTCAACCAATGCATTTTTGCAATCCATCATACCGGCTCCGGTCATCTGGCGGAGTTTATTTACATCTGATGCTGTAATAGTAGCCATTGTGTTTTTATTTCAATTTGTTATTTACTGTTGTAATTACATAAACCCATGCAATAGCACAGGTTTATGATTACAATAAAATTTATGTTTACAATTATGGTCTTGCTTTGCGTGGACCACCCGGACCAGCTTTGCGGGCCACAGGTTTGCGCGGACGTTTGCGGTCATCACCTTCAGCAGGTTCAAGGCCGGCAGCTACGCGTTTTTTGCGTGCTATTTCGCGGGCATCGTCATCGTCATCATCGTGGATAGTGCTGGTAGTCTGATTTTCGCCTTCTTCACCTTCCTCGTCACGTTTGTCGCGATCGAGTTTGCGCTCGCTGCTTCCCTCTTCAATAGCTTCGATCATTTTTTTTATGATCAGGGTAATTGATTTTGAAGCATCGTCGTTGGCTGGAATCGGGAAGTCAACCAGGTTAGGATCGCTGTTAGTATCAACGATAGCAAAAGTAGGTATGTTAAGTTTGCGGGCTTCAGCAATGGCAATATGTTCTTTCATGATATCAACCACGAAAATTGCAGAAGGAAGTTTGCTGAGGTCGGCGATGGAACCAAGGTTCTTTTCGAGTTTGGCACGTTCGCGGGCAATCTGAAGGCGCTCACGTTTTGATATACCAAGAAAAGCAGGGCTGGTCATCAGTTTGTCAATAGACGACATTTTTTTAACCGCTTTACGGATAGTAGCAAAGTTGGTAAGCATACCGCCCGGCCAGCGCTCAGTTACGTAAGGCATATTTGTTGGGCGTACCAGTTCGGCAACTAGTTCTTTTGCCTGTTTTTTGGTAGCTACAAAAAGGATACGTTTACCCGATTTAGAAATTTGTTTTATTGCTGCAGCAGCTTCATCGATTTTAGCGATGGTTTTGTAAAGGTCGATGATGTGGATTCCGTTACGCTCCATAAAGATATAGGGAGCCATGTTTGGATTCCATTTACGTTTCAGGTGACCAAAGTGTGCGCCTGCATCGAGTAATTCGTCAAATGTTGTTCTTGCCATTTAATTTATCTCCTGATTTAATTAGTTTACATTCTTTAATGTCGCAATTGCCAGGTAGCCCTGTATGAAATTATACAGGAGTCCTGGCAATTTAGATACTAAACTACCTTCATTTTCAATCTTAACGTTTACTGAACTGGAAGCGTTTACGGGCTTTTTTCTGTCCGAATTTCTTACGCTCAACCATACGAGGGTCACGACGCATCAGGCCTTCAGCCTTCAGTGCAGGACGACGTGTTGGGTCAAGTTCGCAAAGAATACGTGAGATTCCCAACCTCAGAGCTCCGGCCTGGCCGGTAATGCCACCACCGTTAAGGTTAGCTGTAACATCGAAAGTTCCTACTGTGCCGGAAATTTCGAAAGCTTGTAAAACCGTATTCTGTAGAATTTCGGTTGGGAAATATTCTTTATAGTCACGTCCGTTAACAAGGATTACACCGGTACCTTCTTTGATGTAAACCCGTGCAACAGCACATTTACGCCTACCAATAGCATTCGTAGTCTCCATTTTATTTATTTAATTTCGTTAATGTTAATCTTTTGAGGTTTTTGTGCTTCGTGTGTGTGCTCAGGACCTGCAAATACGCGCAGATTACGGAACAACTCAGCACCCAGCTTTGTTTTTGGAAGCATACCACGAATGGCTTCTTCAACCACATATCCAGGTTTTTTATTCAGCATAATCCTGGGGGTATTTACTTTCTGACCGCCCGGGTGTCCTGAATAATGAACATACTCTTTATCATTCATCTTTTTACCGGTCAGACGAATCTTTTCGGCATTGATGATAATAACGTTATCACCGCAATCAAGATGAGGAGTATAATTGGTTTTAGTTTTTCCGCGCAGAATTCGTGCTACCTGTGTTGCAAGGCGGCCGAGTATTTCGTTTTCGGCATCTACCAGAACCCATTCTTTCTTAATTTCGGCGGGTTTAGGAGTAACTGTTTTGTAACTTAATGTGTTCATCGTCCTGTGTAATATGCTGTTAATCAAAAA
>CAZBZA010000209.1:0-5878 GCA_964495865.1 uncultured Lentimicrobiaceae bacterium | reverse complement strand
ATAGTACAAATAATATTTTATAACGCAAAATGCGTAACGCATTTTGCGTTATAAAAAGATTAGATAATCAAATGCAATTAAACAAGGCAAAAAAACGTTGGACATGCAACTTTGTTAAGGTTAAGTCTCACTTTTAAACTAACAAATTATTTATTTGAAACTGCAATATTATGAAATCATATGCGTTTGTTTATGAAACATTTAGATATGAAAAACAGCATTCTTGTCGTCATTATTGTATTATCTTTTATGAGTGTTCAATCTCAAAATACAAACTTGGAATACAAGTACGCAGTCAAGGCGTATAACCTGACTTCATATTATGAAAATATCAGGTCTGGTCTGACCAATCAGGATTCAACAGGTATCACTACCATCACTACCGACAATCTTAAAATCCTGCATCCGACTCTTGCTTTTCAATGGCGGAACGAAAAAAGTAACTTTCACGAACTGGAATTAACAAGTTTCCAAGTGGGGAAACTAAGCACACAAACGGTGTTATCGGGCGGCACCGGCATAAGCAGTCTAACTGCCGGAAGCAATGTAATTACAACAGATATTGCCTTTCGGTACGAATATATTATGAATTTCCGAAAGTCGGGTACCCACAAACTTGTTCCTTCTGTGGGTGTTGGAGGCAACCCTTATTACAGGCTTTACAAGTTTCAGCCTAGAGTTTCTTCGGAATTTCCTGCTTCGCAACAAGATGTTGGGCTCGGTATTTTTGTGGCACCTCGTTTGACTTACTATTTGTCATCCAGAATATTTTTTGATATTAATATCCCTGTTTGCCTGTTTGATTTTAATTACCTGGTAAACAAACAGGATAACCCGGAACTGGAAATATCCGAAAGAACTACTACGGAAATTAATATTGATATGTTTCCGAGGATTTTCAGCGGAAGGATTGGTGTAGGGATGAAGCTTTGAAATATTTGAAGAGTCGGAATAGTATTATCTAAAAACTTTGGCCGTAACCAGGCCTACCAGAACAGCTTTTTCGGGTTGTAACTTTGTGCTTTCCAAACTCATTTCATTTCGATATTAAATTTCTTTCGCAATTCAGGCAATAACTCATGTATAGGCATTACGCGGATATTCTCTTTCAGAAAATATGATGTACTTACCGGAGCTACTACGAATGCCTCGCCGAGTTGCAGGTCTTCCATGCAGGAATAAAGTCCTTTTTCCACTGATGGAGTGAGCGATGATTTACATTCAATTCCGACACGGATACCATTTCGTTCAATAACCAGATCTATTTCAGCTCCGTTCATCGTTCGGTAAAACCCGGCTTTATCACAATCAATTGAACCAAGTACATTTTCAATAACCATTGTTTCCCACGAAATACCCAGGACAGGATGACTGAACAAAGTATTCAGATCCCGGATATTTAACAGACTGTGAAGTATTCCTGAATCACGGATATAGATGCGTGGAGTTTTAGCCAAACGTTTTTTTACGTTGTTTTCGAATGGAGGCAAAATCCTTAGCATATAAGTTGCTGCAAGTAAATCAATATATTTACGAATTGTGGTATGACTCAACCCAAGTAACTGACCAAATTCCGACAGGTTAACCATCTGACCCTGGCTATGTGCGATAAAAGTCCATAACCTACGCATGGTTTCAGGTGGATAATTGAAACCAAGCTGAGCAATATCGCGTTCCAGAAAAGCAGATACAAAACTTCTGCGCCATACAAAACTCAATTCTTCATCAGCAGCCAGAAAGCTGTCAGGAAAGCCCCCTTTTGAAACATATTGAAGTACATTATCACTGTTTAAATTTAGTTCCTCATAAAGGAATGGAGTTAATTCAAGATATATAATTCTTCCGGCCAGAGTTTCTGAACTCTGCCTGATCAGATCACGGGAAGCCGATCCCAGAATCAGGAATTGGCCGGTTCGCTTACTTTGATCAATAATACCACGCAGGGTATTGAAAAGTTCAGGCATCAACTGCACTTCGTCAATACAAATTGTATGATTGGCTAATGATTTGAAAAAAAGCACAGGTTCATTCAGCTTAATCCTATCGGCAGGATTTTCCAGATCGAGATACACTTTATCCGGAAATTCTTCAAGAATTCCTTTAGCCAGGGTACTTTTACCGCATTGCCTGGGTCCAAGAATGGCAACCGCCTTGAAATTATCAAGATACCTTCTTAAAAGGGCATTTATCTGCCTTGGTACCATCTGCTTCATGCTTAATTGATTTTCGGCAAAAATAGGATTAAACCATGTAATTTGCAACTTTAAGTTTCAGATTACATGGTAATTTGTCACAAATCGGGAAATTTGGCTTTTATAAAAAATGAATCAAAATTAGTATCGGTTTAACTGAGTCCAGCATCCGAAATGAGTAAACTCCGGTAATATAAAATTTTGCATATATGCAAAATCGTATATTAGACTTAGTGAAAACCAAGCTGGAGTGGATTTGCAATCCACTCCCAAAGAGCCCCGGATTTGCAATCCGGATTTAAAACTTCTTAAACCCGATAATCTCCCTAACCTCTTTAATAGTCCTGGCGGCACTTTCATGCGCTTTGTCGCGGCCTATTTTTACCACTTTGCCCAGGTAAACATCATCATCCAGCAGCTCAAGTATCCGCTCGCGGAAAGGCGTAGTAAAACGGATCACATCTTCAGCCAATTGCTTTTTCATATCGCCATAGCGAATGGCACAGGCATTGTAAGAATCTTCGAAAAACTGAACTGTTTCGGGTTCCGATAAGGCTTTCATCAGGTTAAAAATATTTTCGATAGCCTGTGGTTTGGGCTGGTTGGGTTCAGTAGGGCCACTGTCAGTAACCGCTTTCATTACTTTTTTGCGTATCACCTCGGGGGCATCGAAAAGGAAAATAGCATTGCCCTCGCCTTCGCTTTTGCCCATTTTGGTGCTTCCATCCAATCCTGGGATTTTAATCAATGATTCGCCAAAATTATAAGCTACAGGCTCGGGAAAGTAATCGGCTTTATACATCCGGTTAAAGCGATTGGCAAACGTGCGGGTCATTTCAAGGTGCTGTTCCTGGTCTTTCCCAACCGGAACTTTGTGGGCTTTATGTATGATAATATCAGCCGCCATCAAGGTTGGGTAGGTAAGCAGACCGGCATTTACATTGTCGGGCTGTGAGCGGATTTTATCCTTAAACGAAGTGCAGCGTTCAAGTTCACCCTGGTAAGCGTTCATATTCAAAAAAAGGTATAACTCTGCTGTTTCAGGAATATCGCTTTGTAAATATAGTGTAGCTTTTTCAGGATCGAGGCCACAGGCGAGGTATTCAACCAGTACTTGTTTAACATTGCCATGAAGATCGGCAGGTGTTGGATGTGTGGTAAGCGAATGATAATCAGCTATAAAGAAATAGCAATTATCCGTTTCCTGCATTTTTACAAAATTCTGCATGGCCCCGAAATAATTGCCGAGATGAAGGTTGCCCGTAGGCCTGATTCCGCTTACTACTGTTTGCATAAAAGTATTTTTAGCCGATAAGGCTGCTTAATTAACATTATTGAAAATGATCCGTTCACCCGATAAAAGAGCGATTTCAACTGCAAAATTAGTGATTTATACCGAATATATCAGATTTCGACATATTCTGGAACATTAAACAGCTTTGTTTTGTTATACTTTTACCAAACAAATCACTTAATTTTTTGTCTATGAAAATGTACACTAATTATTTATCTGTCATAACGATAGCCCTTGCAATGGCTGCTTGTGATTCATCCGATCAAACCGTGAAAATAACAAATCAAAGCGATTTCCCCACGCCTCCGGTAGCTTCAGTTAAGCCCAGTGAGTTTACTGAGTTTGGCAACAAACGTATCGATAACTATTTCTGGTTGAAGGATAAAACCAATCCCGAAGTTATTGCTTACCTGAAAGCGGAAAACGCTTATTCCGATACAGTAATGAGTTCAACAAAAGCATTGCAGGAAAAGCTGTTTGCCGAAATGAAAGGTCGTATTAAGGAAGATGACGAAACAGTTCCGCAACTCGATAATGGATATTATTACTACTCCCGAACCGAAAAAGGAAAACAATACAGGCTGAATTGCCGTAAAAAAGGAAATATTTCAGCGCCTGAAGAAGTGGTTTTTGATCTGAATAAAATGGCTGAAGGGAAAAAGGCTTTTATTTTTTCATACTTCCAGGTAAGCCCGGATAATAAGCTAGCAGCATATGCGAGCAACGAAACAGGCTCTTTCGCTGATTATACTCTTCAAATAAGGGATCTCACAAGCAACACGGATTTACCGCTGAAAATTGAAAAAGTACAATCCTTCGTGTTGGCCAATGATAGTAAAACACTCTTTTACACAGTTGGCAACGAAGCTTTGCGTTCGTGGCGTGTTTACAGGCATGTTCTGGGTAGCACCAAACCCGACGAACTTGTGTTCGAAGAACCTGTTGAACAGTTTGTCGTCGGACTGTATAAGAGCAAAACCAATGATTTTATCTTTATCAGAACCGGCAGTTTTACAACCTCCGAATATCTTTATCTGCCAGCTTCGGAGCCTGCAGGAAAATTTAAAGTTTTTATTCCGCGTGTTAAAGATGTCGAATACAATGTTACTCATCACAAGGAGAAATTCTTTATTCAATACAAGGATCGGGATAACCTGAACAGCAAAGTTTATGAGGCGCCACTAACCGGATATGCTGACCGCAGCACCTGGAAGGAAGTAATTGCTCATGACAAAGATGTTAAAATTGAATATATTGATGTGTTCGACAAATACCTTGCTGCTCAGACACGCAAAAACGGGTTGAATGAAATCGTAATTATAAATCTGGCAGATGGTAAAACAAAAACAATTAATTTCCCTGAACCGGTTTACACAGCATCAATGGCAGGCACACCGGAATACACTTCTGCTACATTGCGTTACAGGTATACTTCGCTGAACCGTCCGGCTACAGTTTATGATTACGATTTTGCAAAAGACGCAAGTAAAAAACTGAAAGAACAGGAGATTCCGGGTGGATTTAATGCTGATGATTATACGGTGGAACGTGTGTGGGCAACAGCTTCGGATGGAGTGAAAGTTCCCATGTCAGTCGTTTATAAAAAATCGCTCAAGAAAGATGGCTCCAACCCGGCCCTGCTCTACTCATATGGATCCTATGGAGCCAGTTCCGACGCTCGTTTTGTTTCCAATTTCTACAGCCTTATCGATCGCGGATTTGTATTTGCCATTGCTCAGATCAGGGGTGGCAGCGATATGGGTGAACAGTGGTATGAAGATGGTAAACTTTTAAAAAAGAAAAACACTTTTACCGATTTTATTGCCTGTGCTGAGAAACTTCAACAGGATAATTTTACCACAGCATCAAAACTTGCCATTATGGGTGGCAGTGCCGGGGGGTTGCTGGTAGGAGCAGTTGCTAACATGCGTCCTGACCTTTTCAATACCGTAGTCGCCCAGGTTCCTTTTGTTGATGTTATAAATACCATGCTCGACGAAAGTCTGCCGCTAACAACCCAGGAATACGAAGAATGGGGAAATCCAAATGAGGAAGAGTACTATAAATACATGCTTTCGTATTCGCCTTACGATAACGTAAAAGCACAGAATTATCCCAATATGCTTTGCACTGCCGGATTGAATGATTCGCAGGTAAGCTACCACGAACCAGCCAAGTTTGTTGCCAAACTCCGCGCTATGAAAACGGATAGCAACATCCTGTTGCTGCATACCAACATGGAATCGGGCCACGGAGGTGCAACAGGTCGTTTTGATGCACTGAAAGAAACTGCTTTTGAGGTTGCTTTTATTCTGAACAGAGTCGGTATTTCGGAATAATCAATTCATGAAAATGTAAAAAGCCTCTTACTATTATTGTGAGAGGCTTTTTT
>CAZBZA010000208.1:1646-5880 GCA_964495865.1 uncultured Lentimicrobiaceae bacterium | reverse complement strand
ATGCGGTAATTATAAAAGTAGATAGCCTGGGGCTTTTTACTGAAATGCCTGAAATAAGTAAAGTTCAGGTACATGAAGCTAGAGTATATCCCAATCCTGGTTTCGATGTTATAAATATACAAAGCGGGCCACAAATCGCAGGTTCTGAGTTCATTATATACGATGTCTCCGGAAAACAGGTACTAAATATGACTCTAAATACGACCCTTATGCAAATGGATGTTACACGATTCACTGAAGGGACATATCTCTGGAAGATAAAACATAAAGGGAAAATTGTCGATCAGGGGAAGTGGATAAAACAATAAGTTGGTGATTAAGAAGAAGAAAATTTATTTTATTTAATTTGTTGCCAATCTTACTGAAAGACACGAATTTATATAAAAAGTTCCCATTTTGGGAATTTGTATATATCTTTGCATAAATATTCAAGCCTATGGAGAGGATATTTGCAAAAAGTACCTTGAGAAACTTTTGGGAAAATCATCCGGATTCGGAGCAATACCTGAAGACCTGGTTCGATACAGCAATGAATTCTAGTTGGAAAACACCAAATGAAGTTAAGCAAACTTATGTTAATGCAAGTGTTCTGAAAGACAGTAGAATTGTTTTTAACATCAAAGGCAATTCCTATAGACTAGTGGCAAAATTCAACTTTGAGAAGCAATGGATTTTTATCCGTTTCATAGGAACTCATGATGAATACGATAAGGTTGATGCAAACAGCATTTAAAATTTAAGAGATGAAAATAAAACCTATAAAAACAGAAACTGATTATACTCAAGCACTGAAAAGGCTTGAAATTATTTTTAGTGCAGAAATTGGAACTTCAGAAAGCGATGAAGCAGATGTGCTTGGTTTGTTAATTGATGATTATGAAAAAAAACATTTTCCAATTGAGGCTCCGGATCCAATTGAAGCGATTAAAATAAGAATGGAAGAAATGCAGTTAAAGCAGACTGACCTGATTAATGAAATTGGAGGGAAAAGCCGGGTTTCGGAAATTTTAAATAGGAAAAGAAAACTTACAGTTGAAATGATCCGCAAATTAACTGCCAGGTTAAACCTTTCACCGGAATTATTAATCACAGATTATCAATTAAACAGATAATACGCGATTGGTACAAAAGCTCAATCACCTAAAAGACAAAAGGCTGCTCTTAGCAAAAGGCAGCCTTTAATCAAATATACTTAATACCTATTTTATTCCTGTAATAAATTTATACGTTAACATGGTGTAAATCAGCTTTGCTGCCAGATAATCAGGCGCTTTGTTTTCCTTGTTAGGAATCAGTTCGGTAACATCGAAACCAACAATATTAACCTGTTCGCTGATTTTTTTGAGGATATTAATGATATCGAACCAGTTCATTCCTCCCGGTTCGGGTGTGCCGGTCGATGCCATAATGGATGGGTTAAGTACATCGAGGTCGATGGTGATATACACGTTACGGGTAAGTTTGTTCAGCAGTTCGTACATCCAGGTCGACTGATCGTAAATCTGCATGGCATAAAAAACCCGTTCGGGTTTTATATTATCGCGTTCGCCAACGCTCATGCTGCGTATGCCAACCTGCACTACAGGAGCCATTTCCGAAGCACGTGCCATCACACATTTATGGTTGTATTTTGATCCGTTATATTCGTCGCGCATATCAACATGAGCATCGAACTGAAGAATTGTCAGATCACTGAACTGCTCGCTGGCTGCTTTAAAAGCTCCTATACTCACGGTATGCTCACCTCCCAGCACAACCGGAAATTTTTTCTTCTTGTAGAGTGCTTTCACCCGGTTGTAAACTTCATCAACCATAGCCTCGGGCGATGACGATTCAGTTACGGGTTCGGCAGTATGAATGCCCAGTTTATGCACTTCGCTGTCGGTATCAATATCATACATTTCGAGGTTGGCTGAAGCTTCGATCATCGCTTTTGCTCCTTTGTCAGCTCCTTTCAGCCAGGTGTTCGTACCATCGTAAGGCACGGGGAGAATTACAATTTTTGAACTTTCAAACGCAGTGAACTCTTTTGGTAAATCACCATACTGTTTCATGTTTATTATAATTTTAAGCCCTAAACCATTATTTATCATGAACATGCGCAACTAAGGCAGCAATGTCCGGTTTTAAAAAGCATGACGTATTTCTGATAAGCTGATTGAAATACTGAGTAATGGCAAAGAGTGGGTTAATATGCTTTTTGTGTTTCAGAGGTGCGAAAATACAACTTTTTTGAAACATGCAATAATAATCCTTATGTAGAAAGAAATGAATTAATCCCCCTTGTTGAGATTAATAAAATAATTACGATTCCTGCCCCTCGCCAAACTCGCACTGAGCGCAGCCGAAGTGCCCATCGCCCTGTCTGTAAGTTGAAATTATTAATTAGAAACAGACTCTAATACCCCAGGATCTTTAACATCGATTTGTGGCTTTGCTCTTTGGCGAAAAGCTTGGTGAAATATTCGCCGTCCTCATCAATATCAATAATGATATGTTTCGGTGCCGGGATGAGGCAATGCTGAATTCCACCGTAACCAGCCAGCGAATCCTGGTAAGCTCCGGTATGAAACAAACCGATATATTGCGGTTCGTCGTCCATAAGCTTTGGCAGGAAAATAGCATTGGTATGCGCTTCGGCATTGTAATAGTCTTCGCTGTCGCAGGTTAATCCGCCGAGGAAAACGCGTTCGTATTCGCTGTCCCAATGATTTACGGCGAGCAGGATAAATTTCTGGTTAATAGCCCAGGTGTCGGGCAGTGTAGTGATGAACGAACTGTCGATCATATTCCACAACTCCCGGTCGTTCTGACGTTTCTGGTCGATAATGCTGTAAAGTATAGCACCGCTTTCGGCAACGGTAAAGGATCCGAACTCAGTGAAAATATCCGGTTGAGGGGTACCTGTCCGTTCGCAAACGCTTTTAATCTGTTCAACAATGGTTTCGGCCATATAGGCATAATCGAAATCAAAATTCAAACTGTTTTTAATCGGGAAACCTCCCCCTATATTTAACGAAGTAAGCTGAGGACAAACTGCTTTCAGTTCGCAATACACATTTACGCATTTCAACAATTCGTTCCAGTAATATGCCGAGTCGCGGATGCCTGTGTTAATGAAGAAATGCAGCATTTTCAACTCGAATTTCGGGTTGTTTTTTATTTCCTCTTCGTAATAAGGAACAATATCGTTGTAACGAATACCCAGGCGCGAGGTGTAAAAATCGAATTTAGGTTCTTCTTCCGATGCGATACGGATACCGATTTTTATCTTGCGGGTAATGTTTCTGTCGTATTCGTCAAGCTCAAATTTATTGTCAAGGATGGGGATTACATTCTCAAAACCTTCTTCAATAAGGTTGCAGATGTTTTCGATGTATTGAGGCCGTTTAAACCCGTTACATATGATATAAGTTTCTTTTTTGATCTTGCCCGATTCGTATAACGATTCGATAATAGGGATGTCGAATGCAGATGAAGTCTCGATATGAATGTCGTTTTTTAGCGCTTCTTCGAGTACAAATGAAAAATGCGAACTTTTAGTGCAGTAACAATAATTGTAACTTCCCTTATAATCAGTCTTGGCAATAGCAACATTAAACAAGCGTTTCGCTTTTTGAATCTGACGCGATATTTTTGGTAAATACGTAACTCTCAGCGGTGTGCCATACTGTTTTATCACTTCCATTAATGGAATTTCATGAAAGTGAAGATCGCCATCCTCAACTTTGAACTCCTCGGTAGGAAAATCGAATGTTTGTTCTATAAGGTCAAGATACTTGTTTTTCATTACAGGCAATTGGTTTGAATTATTCAACAAAGTTAATTCATTTGTTTTGAAAACATGAAAGGATTTTAAACTAAAATACTTGGATGTGATAAAAAAAAGCAACCCAACTTACGTGAATCTGTTAAAAAGTTATAATTGTTTTATGTGGGAATTGTCAATAACTGCTTAGTACACAAAATCAAGAATAGTTTGAGCTGGTTTTATAAAGTCTGGATTAATTATTCAGCGATTCAAAATATGCAAAACCAATTGTATATTTGGGTGTTTTTATCTAATACAAATACATTTTTATGCAAGATCCCGAAATCATTAAAAAAGCAGACCTTGATTACTCTATTCATCCGCTCTTAGCTTCGCGTTGGAGCCCGCGGGCATACAACTCAAAACCAGTTGAAACCGAAAAATTACAACGCATTTTTGAAGCCGCCCGCTGGTCGGCTTCAG
>CAZBZA010000208.1:0-1546 GCA_964495865.1 uncultured Lentimicrobiaceae bacterium | reverse complement strand
GTTGAAACCGAAAAATTACAACGCATTTTTGAAGCCGCCCGCTGGTCGGCTTCAGCCAGTAATTTGCAGCCCTGGTATTTCCTGGTCGGGTTAAAAGGTGATGGTGTTTATAGTAAAATATTTGATACACTTGTCGAATTCAATCAGTTATGGGTTGTAAATGCACCGGTTCTTGTGCTTGGAATTGTTAAATCAACCAATCCAAAAGGTGCTCCAAACGGATATGCAGCGTACGATCTGGGTCAGGCTATGGCTATGCTTTCACTACAGGCGCAACACGAAGGAATTTACACTCACCAGATGGGCGGATTTGATGCGGATGCTGCCGCGCTGGCTTTCGAAATACCAGCCGACTACAAAGTTATGGTTGCTTTTACATTGGGTTACAGGGGCGATGCATCGGTTCTGCATCCTAACCTGCTGAAACTCGAAGAGAGCCCACGTACACGCAGGCCAGCATCTGAATTAGTGTTTACAGAGGCATTTGGCCACAAAGCCGATTTTCTGTAACCGATAATTATAGCAGTTTGTTTTACCTTTGCCAGACTAAAAAGAGTTTATTTATGCGTTTTATTTCGTTGTTACTTATTGCTATTGTGGTTTTTGCAGCAAGTTCGTGCAAGCAGAAGCCTTCGTCAACAACAGTTGATAAGGAGTCGGATAATATGGTTCAAACTATTAAAGCTGCTGAATTTAATGCCGATTCCGCCTGGTTTTTTATTAACGAACAGGTAAAATTCGGTCCACGGGTACCCAATAGCAAAGCTCATGAAAAATGTGCGGTCTGGCTCGAAAAAACACTTCAGAAATATTCGGCAAATGTGGTTGTGCAGCCATTTACTGCAAAAGCTTATGATGGTACCACACTGAATTGTAAAAATATAATAGCCTCCTTTAATCCGAAAAGCACGACCCGTGTGTTACTTTGTGCCCATTGGGATTCGCGTCCTTATGCAGATAATGATCCTGACACAGCCTATCATCGCACTCCGATTGACGGGGCTAACGATGGTGGCAGCGGAGTAGGTGTTTTGCTCGAGATAGCCAGGCAATTGCGGATTTCGCCGCCTGCAATCGGAGTTGACATCGTTTTGTTCGATGCCGAAGATTATGGCGCACCGCAAAATGCTGATTTTATGGGTACTGACGATTGGGCGTTGGGTTCACAATATTGGTCGAGGTACCCGCATGTGCCGGCTTACAGCGCGCGTTACGGGATTTTGCTCGATATGGTTGGTGCCGAAAACGCAGTTTTTACCATGGAAGGTACCAGCATGTATTATGCACCTGATGTAATGCAGAAAGTTTGGAATATGGCTTCCGCTATCGGACATAGCTCTTATTTTTCGACTGAACGCACCAATGCAATCACCGATGATCATGTGTATGTGAATCAGTTACGGCAGGTGCCAACCATTGATATTATTCAACACGATCCTACAACCAATTCAGGATTTTACCAGCACTGGCATACGATGAAAGATAATATGAAAGGAATCAGTAAACCTACTTTGATGGCAGTAGGGCAAACGGTGCTGACGGTGGT
>CAZBZA010000207.1:0-5900 GCA_964495865.1 uncultured Lentimicrobiaceae bacterium | reverse complement strand
ATACACCGGTGCGGTTTTCAGGTCGCCACTCGCTTATTTCCTGGGCTTCAACAAAGCACGGATACAACAAAAAAAGGAAAACTGTTAAAATGTTTGTTCTCATTGAATGATTGTTTTTATGGTATGGTGAAGAAAAATACGCTGTCGGAATGGTGTACTGATTTGTTTATTGTTTTGTGAAAATTAATGTAATCAGCTGTTTGCCAGAATTTTCAGTTTCCTGAAATTACTTATTCCGGCTTGAGCCAGAACTAAATTTAACATCATTTTTTACTCTTCAAACTTACACTATTCTCAAAAAGTGGTCAAGTCCTTTTTTTGAAAACAGCGAAAATCGCCAAAAAGCAAAAAGCCCCGTCAATTTTTACATTGAGGGGCTTTCTGTACCCGAAGCCGGAATCGAACCGGCACGGCCGCAATGGCCAAAGGATTTTAAGTCCTTCGTGTCTACCTATTTCACCATTCGGGCAGCTGAAAAAAAACCTCCATGCTATTAACAGGAGGTTTCTAATGGCTGAGCGGAAAACGAGACTCGAACTCGCGACCCCGACCTTGGCAAGGTCGTGCTCTACCAACTGAGCTACTTCCGCATTATTATTCGTTTTGGGTGTGCAAATATACACACATTTTTTAGATTCAAAAACTTCACTAATATTTTTTCAGTAAATTTTTTATCTCGTTCAGTTTCATCAGGGCCTCAACAGGTGTTAAGGTGTTAATATTCAAATTCATAATGTCGTCGCGGATGCGCTCAAGGAGCGGGTCGTCGAGCTGAAAAAAACTGAGTTGGATTTCTTCTCCCTTTTTGTCGGTTTTTACTGTTTGTACGCCATTTTCCTGATCATCAGTTACATGCTTCTTTTCGAGCTGCGAAAGAATATTGGTTGCCCGTTGCAATACACTGCCAGGCATACCTGCCATTCGCGCCACATGTATCCCGAAACTGTGCTCACTGCCACCGGGAGTGAGCTTCCGCAGAAAAATTACTTTTTTGCCGATTTCTTTAACTGCCACATGATAATTCCGGATACGGGGCTTGCTGGTGGTCATTTCATTCAACTCGTGGTAATGCGTGGCGAAAAGCACTTTTGAGCGGTACAAAGGATGATCGTGCAGATATTCAGTAATGGCCCGGGCTATTGAAATACCATCGTAAGTGCTGGTGCCACGTCCAATTTCATCAAGCAGGATCAAACTTCGGTTCGAAATATTATTTAAAATACTGGCCGTTTCGTTCATCTCAACCATAAACGTTGACTCGCCTGATGTAATATTGTCCGAGGCGCCAACACGGGTAAATATTTTATCCACCATGCCGATGGTTGCCGAATCAGCCGGTACAAAGCTTCCGATCTGTGCCATAAGCACAATCAGGGCCGTTTGGCGGAGCAATGCCGACTTCCCTGACATGTTGGGTCCGGTGAGAATAATAATCTGTTGTGAGTCGTTATCGAGCATAACGTCATTGGCAATATATTCCTCTCCGGCCGGCAAGTGTTTTTCGATAACAGGATGACGGCCGTTTTTGATTTCGAGGGTATACGATTCGTTGAGCTTAGGTTTCACATACCGGTTTGCTTTGGCGGCACGGGCAAACGACAGCAGGCAATCGAGCCGGGCAATAAGCTGAGCATTCAGCTGAACAGGCTGTACATATTCTGCCAGGTGCAGGATAAGTTCGTTGTACAAGCGGTTTTCAATCTCAAATATTTTTTCTTCGGCGCCAAGTATCTTTTGCTCGTACTCTTTTAATTCTTCAGTGATGTAACGTTCGGCATTCACAAGGGTTTGTTTGCGCATCCATTCGGGCGGAACTTTATCCTTGTGCGAATTGGTGACTTCGAGAAAGTAACCGAACACATTATTGTAACTAACTTTAAGTGAAGTAATTCCGGTGCGCTCAATTTCACGCTGCTGCAGTTTAACCAGATAGTCCTTGCCTGAATATGCAAGCCCGCGGAGTTCATCCAGCTCATCCGAAACACCAGGCGCTATCACCTGTCCTTTCGAAACCATGGTTGGAGGATCGTCCTGTATGGTTTGCCCGATTTTTTCGGCTATAAGTTCGCAAGGGTTAATTTGTTCGCCTAAATGGTTCAGCGCTTCGTGTGATGCGCTCAGACAAGCCGTTTTTATCGGAGTAAGTGCCAGCAATGCACGCCTGATCTGTAAAACTTCGCGTGGATTGACCCTGCTCACGGCTACTTTCGAAATCAGCCGTTCGAGGTCGCCGATTGTTTTTATATGCTGCTCTATGATCTCAGTAAAAGCTTCATTCTGAATGTAGTAATCAACTATTTCATGACGTTCGGTAACAGGCAGCCTGTCCTTTAGTGGAAGCAGAATCCAACGCCGCAGCATACGTGCTCCCATGGGTGAGATTGTTCGGTCGATTGTCGAAAGCAATGTATTTGCGTTGTCGTTAGGCGATTGCAGAAGTTCGAGGTTACGTACGGTAAATTTGTCGAGCCAAACGTAATGATCCTCTTCAATGCGGGCTATCTTGCAGATATGCTGCACTTTATCATGCTGTGTTTCCGAAAGGTAATACAATGCAATACCCGCCGCGATAACTCCGTTTTCGAGTTCACTTATGCCAAATCCTTTCAGTGATGCAGTGCCAAACTGTTTCAGCAGCAGCTCTTTGGTAAACTCAAGAGTAAACACCCATTCGTCGAAATAGGAAAAATAAAACTTGTCGCCAAAAGTTTCGATGAACTGCTGCCGTTTATTTTTCTGTACTATTACTTCCGAAGGACGGAAGGTTTGAAGTAATTTCTCGATATAATCGTTCGATCCCTGGGCAACCAGAAACTCACCGGTCGAAATATCCAGAAATGCTATTCCTGATGCTTTAGGTAAGAGATGGATACATGCGAGGAAATTATTCTCCTTGTTTTCAAGGATTTTGTCGTTGTACGAAACACCGGGAGTAACCAGTTCGGTAACTCCACGTTTTACGATGGTTTTAGTAAGTTTTGGGTCTTCCAGCTGATCGCAGATAGCAACGCGGTAACCGGCTCTCACCAGTTTTGGAAGATACGTATCGAGCGAATGGTGCGGAAATCCGGCCAGTTCAATATAAGCCGCTGAACCGTTAGCTCTCCGGGTAAGAACAATACCAAGTATTTCGGATGCTTTTATTGCATCGGCCCCGAAAGTCTCATAAAAATCACCAACCCTGAACAACAGCAATGCATCAGGGTATTTAGCCTTAATGGTATTGTATTGCTTCATCAGTGGTGTCACCACAGTTTCTTCTTTATCTTTCCCTTTTGCCACTTCTTTACTTGATATTTAGTATGGCAAATATAGGATTATCTGACTGGTTTTTCGGGTCATCTGCTTAACTGTTAATAATTATTCAGTTTCGCTGCTCGGAAAATACGTGTAATTTTGCGCCATAACTGCTGAATATGCGAAAACTGAACATGGATGAGCTAAACAGGCTTAGTGTCGAAAAATTCAATGAACTTGAGAAACTTCCTGTTATTTGTATTCTTGATAATATCAGGAGCCAACATAATATTGGCTCTATTTTCCGCACTTCTGATGCGTTCAGGATCACAGAAATATATTTGTGTGGTATTACTGCAACTCCGCCAAACCGGGAAATAAGCAAGTCGGCTTTAGGTGCAACCGAATCAGTGAAATGGCAGTATTTTACCGAAACCAGCATGGCAATTGATCAGTTAAAAAAAACCGGATATAAAATTATTGCTGTCGAGCAGGCAGTGGGAAGTATTATTCTTGAAGAATTTGAACCGGAAACTTCCGTGCCTCTTGCCTTGGTTTTTGGCAATGAAGTAACTGGTGTTAGCGATGAAGTTATGGATTTAGTTGATGCCTGTATCGAAATTCCTCAGTTTGGCACCAAACATTCTTTCAATGTTTCAGTAACAGCGGCCATTGTTCTATATCATTTTCATACACGGCTAAAAAAAATATTTCGCTATTAACATTATATTAATCCTCTTTTTAATATCTTTGTAACAATTACGTTTTTTTTATCTAACTAATATGCTGATTTTATGAAAGTTATTTTTACTAAAATGACAATAACACTTATTTGTGCTATCGTTATCAGTTCTTTCTTCAACCAGGTTTCGGCACAAGAAAAAGATTCAGTTCCACCATTCAAATCTTACTTTTATTTACAGCCAAATATTGGATTAACCCAATACTTCGGCGATCTTAATCCGGATGATTTCTATAATAAAGAAATCAGAATTGGCGGTGGAGCCATTGCCGGTTGGCAGTTCAGCAGAATATTCGGATTCAGGGGACAGTTTATGGCAGGTAAACTTGCCAGCGACAGCGAAGCTAAAAAGTTGACCATGGAGGATAAAATATGGGATCTTTCAGGGCAATTAACACTTAATGTTAACGAAATATTCAATTATAACCCTAACCGGTTTCTCAACATATATCTTTTCGGTGGAGCCGGGTATTTGCACGGGAATAACACAGTAACCAATTACGACGGATCCATTTTTAAAGAAGAGGTCAACAGTGGTCTCACCTTTCCACTTGGAGGTGGCGCGGCTCTCAGGCTGAGTAATACAATAAGTCTGAACCTTGAGTATGGGCACAGGATTACACCTGAGGATATAAAAATGGATTTCCATACTTCTTCCAGCAAGTATGATCAGTATTCATATGCCTCTGCCGGAATTACTTTTAAGCTGCAGAAAAAAGACCGTGATAAAGATGGTATTGTTGATAAAAAGGATATCTGTCCTGATGTTCCGGGTAAAATTGAGTTAGAAGGATGCCCTGACAAAGATAACGATGGCATTCCCGATAAGGATGATGTATGCCCTGATGTTGCGGGAAAACCAGAATTCAAAGGTTGTCCCGACACTGATGGTGATGGTATTCCTGATAACGAAGACGCTTGTCCGGCCGAAGCAGGTAAGAAAGAACTCAAAGGTTGTCCGGATACGGATGGTGACGGTGTTATTGACAGCGAAGATTTGTGGCCGACCGTATTTGGATTGGCAATATTTGCAGGTGTGCCCGATACCGATGGTGACGGTATTCCTGATAACAATGATTTATGTAAGGAAGTAAAAGGTCCGGCTCAGTTTATGGGCTGCCCGGATACTGATGGCGACGGAATCCCTGATAATAAAGATAACTGCCCTGAGGTTGCCGGTGTAGCTGCCAATAACGGATGTCCTGTGTTAATAATGGGTGATGTATTGCAAAAGACAGTTTATTTCGATACCGATTCATGGATTGCTTTGGCAAAATATATTATCGATATGAATGAAATAGCCGCTTATATGAATGAAAACCCCGAAGCAGTTATTTCAATATCAGGTCATGCCGATTCGCGCGAATCGGAAAATTATAATTTGCGTTTATCGGAACGGCGTGCTGATTATGTTATCAAATACCTGAAAAAGAAAGGAATGAAATCAGTAAATATTGATAAAACATTTTTTGGCGAATCAAGGCCGGTAGCTGATAATAATACTTCCGAAGGCCGTGCACTAAACCGCAGAGTAGAAATAAAAATAGCGAAATAAGTTTTAAGAGCAGTAGCGGTTTAGTAAAATCTCTTCAGGTTACAACATAAGTAATTTACCAGAAATATTATTTGTTAGTTTTTTATCAGGCTGAATTCCGCACAATCGGGGTTCAGCCTGTTTTGCTTTCGGTATTGCACATACGAAAAAGATTTGATTGTTAATGCTGATAAGAAATAGATTATCCGGAAAAGAATAACCTGAGTTTATTTGGTTTGCCAATATTTTGCTTCTATATCCAACGTCACGGGCTATAAATCTGGTGTGTGATTTTTTTTACAAAAATGAAAAGAGCAAAAAAGGTTTCCCTGTGTAGTTGATTTTACTACAAGTTTTTTACCTGTTAATCTACATCCTTTTGATTTT
>CAZBZA010000206.1:3257-5921 GCA_964495865.1 uncultured Lentimicrobiaceae bacterium | reverse complement strand
AAAATCTGGCTCGAAACATCAGACCAGAATGGAATTTTAGGGGATAAAAAATGTGAATTGCTTAGGGCAATCGACGAAACCGGCTCATTGAATGATGCAATGAAAAAACTCAATTTAACATATCGCAAAACCTGGGACAACCTGCGGAAAATAGAACGCGAACTGGGTTTCCCGCTGATAAAACCAACACGGGGAGGTGCGGATGGAGGTAACACTATTTTAACAACAGAAGGTAAAATTCTTATTCAGGCTTTCGATAAATTTCATGCAGAGTATGACCTGGTTATCCAACAGGGTTTTGAAAGAATACTAAATGAGTTGAAAATTAAGATAAAATAAAAGAAATCTTTGTACTGATTTTTAGTATTAATAATTTGATACTTTTGCACACCGAATTGCATATTTTTGCAATTCGATAAACAAAAAAAATAGTTTCCATTTATGAACAATGCTATTTATAATTTCCCACTTCCTCAAAACGAGGCTATTCTGGGATACAAAAAAGGTAGTCCCGAAAGGATATTACTCGAAAAAGAGTTAACCCGGCAACTTCAGGAACCCATCGAAATTCCATTGATAATCGGTGGTAAAGAAATTCGGACCCAGCAAACCGGTGAGGTTCGAATGCCCCATAAACATTCGCATATACTGGCGACCTATTACAAAGCCTCGGTAAAAGAAGCAGATGCTGCTATTGAGGCTGCGCTTGCTGCGCATAAAATATGGGCTGATCTGTCGTGGACCGTCAGAGCGGCGATTTTACTGAAAGCGGCTGAATTAATTTCAGGGAAATACCGGCCACTGATGAATGCGGCAACCATGCTGGGACAGAGTAAAAATATTTTTCAATCGGAAATTGATGTGGTATGCGAAACGATTGATTTCCTGAAATTTAACGCTTATTTTGCTACACGGATTTATGAAATGCAGCCACAGTCGGCATTCAACCAATTAAACAAAATGGAGTTCCGTCCGTTAGAAGGGTTTGTATTTACCGTGAGCCCGTTCAATTTTACTTCTATCGCTTCGAACCTGAATATGGCCCCGGTTATGATGGGCAATACAACTGTATGGAAACCAGCCACTACATCTTTGCTATCCAATTATTACCTGATGAAAATATTCCAGGAGGCCGGTTTACCTGATGGCGTAATTAATTTTATACCTGGCAACGGCGCTCTGATCGGGAAACAAGTGCTGCAATCGCCTGATCTTGCCGGAATCCATTTTACCGGTTCAAATAATACTTTTAATAGTCTGTGGAACGAAGTAGCAACGCATCTGCATCACTACAAATCATATCCCCGTTTAATTGGGGAAACCGGCGGCAAGAATTTTTTATTTGTTCATCCATCGTCATCGGCAAAGGAAGTAGCCGTGAATGCCTACCGGGGCGCATTTGAATACCAGGGGCAGAAATGCTCCGCTGTTTCGCGAATGTATGTCCCTGAATCACTATGGCCATCTGTAAAGAGCGAACTGCTGAAAATAAGTTCTCATGCCAGCATGGGTGATGTAATTAATACTGACAATTTTATTAACGCTGTGATTGATGAAAAATCCTTTGATAATATCATGAATTACGTTCAGTATGCGGACAAATCTGATGAAGCAGAAATAATATGCGGTGGTAAAGGCGATAAGTCGGTTGGTTATTTCATTGAGCCAACAATTATCGTAACCACCAATCCGAAATTCAGAACCATGGAAGAAGAAATTTTCGGTCCGGTGCTCACCGTTTTCGTATATCAGGACGACAAACTACAGGAAACAGTTGAATTGTGCAATACTACTTCGCCTTACGGGCTTACGGGCGCTGTTTTTGCCCGCGACAGGGTAGCTGCTTCAGCACTGTGTGAACAATTGCGATATGCTGCCGGCAACTTTTATATTAATGACAAACCAACGGGCGCCATCGTAGGACTGCAGCCTTTTGGCGGTTCCAGAGCTTCAGGAACCAATGATAAAGCCGGTGGCGAATTTAATCTGATACGTTGGATCAGCCCACGTACCATTAAGGAAACATTTTTACCGGCCACCGAATATCGCTATCCCTATATGAATGATTAATACTTAAAACCACAACTAATAAATGAGAACAGAATTAAGAAACCTTGGTATTGAGGAAGTAAATAATGGTGCTTCGACAGGAAGCCAATGGCTGACAACCCATGGAGATGAAACCGGTTCCTACTCACCGGCTGATGGCTCGCTTATTGCAAAAGTTAAAAATGCAACTCTCGAAGATTATGAGCACTTGATGAGCAAAGCTCAGCAGGCTTACCTCGAATGGCGCATTGTTCCAGCACCCAAGCGGGGAGAAGTTGTACGACAGATCGGCGATGCTTTGCGCCGTCATAAAGAAGACCTCGGGTACCTTGTATCCCTCGAGATGGGTAAAATCTATGAGGAAGGACTCGGCGAAGTGCAGGAAATGATTGACATCTGCGAATTCGCTGTCGGACAATCGCGTCTTCTCAACGGAGCTACCATGCACTCCGAACGTCAGTTTCACAGGATGTACGATCAATATCATCCATTAGGAATTGTTGGCATTATAACTTCCTTTAATTTCCCGGTTGCCGTTTGGGGATGGAACTCGATGCTGGCCGCAATTGCCGGTGATGTTGTTATCTGGAAGCCGAGTTCCAAAACTCCGCTTTG
>CAZBZA010000206.1:0-3157 GCA_964495865.1 uncultured Lentimicrobiaceae bacterium | reverse complement strand
GTTGGAACCTGCGGACAACGATGCACCAGCACAAGGCGATTAATTATTCACGAAAAGGTGTATGAGGAAGTTAAGGAACGATTGGTAGCAGCTTATTCAAGCATAATTAACCGGATTGGTGACCCGCTCGAAAGAAACACGCTGATAGGACCACTGGTTGATGAGCACGCGGTTGCAAATTTTAGCAATGCCCTGGCTGAAGTTCAGCAGGAAGGAGCTAAAATACTTTTCGGCGGTCAGCTGCTAAAAGGCGGAAATTACGCTTCAGGCAATTATGTTGTTCCTGCAATTGTTGAAGCTGAAAACCATTATAGTAAAGTTCAGGAAGAAACATTTGCTCCTATTTTATATGTCATAAAATACAAAACCATAGAAGACGCTATTGCGCTGAACAATGCTGTTCCGCAAGGATTATCATCCTGCATATTTACCGAAAACCTTGTTGAATCCGAAAAATTCCTTTCGGAAACCGGTTCGGATTGCGGTATTGCAAATGTGAACCTTGGGACTTCGGGTGCTGAAATCGGCGGTGCATTTGGAGGTGAGAAGGACACAGGTGGCGGACGCGAATCAGGATCAGATGCATGGAAAGCTTACATGCGCCGCCAGACAAATACTATAAATTTCAGCGGTCAAACTGCACTGGCACAAGGCATTACTTTCGATTTTTAAATTTCTGACAGTTTTCCTAGAAGGAGGCTATTTCGATATTGAGATAGCCTCTTTTCATTTTTCAAACAGTTTTAGAATTCCAGAATGCACTTGCTTATATTAAACTATTGATAGCGAATACAGTAACGCCAATCTGTGCATTGATCAATGAAATCAAGATTGAAATAAAATATCGAATAACAACTCACTGACGAAAGCGCTACAGCATCCTATTTTATAGCTATTACAACCCTTTTTAAAAAGCGTGAATTATTTTTATCAAAATATCAATCCAACCACATTATGAATACTTTTGCACCTTAGCTTTCAGCCGGATTTTTTGATGGAAGAAGAGCTGAAATTCCGGCAGGCATCAAAACAAAAATTATGGGATAAATCATTGCTTGATAGGGTGAAACTCCATATCAGGACTATCATCAATCCCGGAAAACATTTTGGCGGCATACTGTAATTTCGAACAAAGTTTAATTTATCATGCAAGTTAGCAGCCGTGAATTTCAAATGCAACGATATAAAGCTTTATCCCTGCATTTTAAAATAAGTAATTTTTCAACTCAGGTAAATTCTGATTTCCACGATTTTATTGTTTGAGGTGATATAGAATCGCTAAACGACTAAGAAACAGATTTAAAACTACGCGTTTTCAAATGAGTAAAACAGAAAGCACAACCCGGATACTACTTATAGACGACGATACCATTGATCGTCAGCACATTTCCGACGCCATACGGGATACGAACAACGGGTTTATCACTCTCACTGTAAATAGTCAGGAGGACTTTGAACTTCATCTTAAAACCCGGGATTTCGATATAGTAATAAGCGAAACAAATAGCCACGGATATTCTGATCTTCAGGTTTTGCAGATGCTAAAACAACAGGCACCAGAAATCCCTGTACTGATATACTCCCGCAACACATCTGTCGAAATTGCTGTGAAATCAATAAAAATGGGTGCTGCGGATTACATTACCAAATCACCTGATCATTTACAAAATCTGGTTTCTGCTGTTATTAGTATTCAATCGGCGCCAACTGCATGTAATGACACAGAACTCCCGAACGATATTTCAGCGAATAAACGAATAGCAGAACAACTGCGAAAACTCTCACTTGCTGTTCAGCAAAATCCGGTTTCGATAGTTATTACAGATGCCGAAGGCAATATCGAATATGTAAATCCAAAATTTTCGAAACTTACCGGGTATGAACCGTATGAAGTTATTGGCAAGAACCCGAGGCTTTTAAAATCGGGCAACACTTCGGATGAAGATTATAAGTTGCTTTGGAAAACCATTAAATCAGGCAACGAATGGCATGGGGAATTTCAGAATTGTAAAAAAAATGGAGAAATATATACTGAATCTGCTTCCATTTCGCCAATTGCCGACGGAAACGGAATAATAACACATTTTGTAGCCACAAAAGAAGATATTACCGAGAAGAAACAGGCGGAGAAACTGATTAAAACCTTGAGCCGTGCCATTGAGCAGAGCCCTGCCTCCATTATAATAACTAACGACAAAGGCAAAATTGACTTTGTGAATACCAAATTTACATCCTTCATGCAATACTCCGAGCAGGAAGTAAAAGGTAGAAATCCACGCATCTTTAACCCCCAACATACACCGAAGGAAGAGTACGAACAGATGTGGAAAACGCTTCAATCGGGCAAACTTTGGCAAGGTGAAAACCAAAACCGAAAAAAAGACGGAACCCTGTTTTGGGAAAATGTCAGCATTTCCCCTTTGATGGATGAAACCGGCTCAATAAGCAATTACATTCTTATCCTGGAGGATATTTCGGAAAAGAAAAAAATGCTCGATGATTTAATTGTTGCAAAAGAAAAAGCGGAAGAGAGCGAAGAAATATTCAATCAGTTTATGAAACACAGCCCTATTTATGTGTTTTTTAAAGATAACAAAATCCGCCCGGTACTCCTGAGCCATAACTACGAAAAAATGTTAGGATTACCAATGAGTGAACTACTTGGCAAAACCATGTTTGAACTCTTTCCTTCCGAATTAGCTAAAAAGATGGTTGAGGATGATAAGAGGATATTATCCGAAAATAAAGTTTTTGAAGTTGAAGAAGAGTTTAATGGCAAATACTTTACAACTATAAAATTCCCTATTCATATGAAAGGGGAGCCTCGGTTTTTAGCCGGATTTACGCTTGATATTTCGGAACGGAAACATGCCGAGTTAATGCTGAAAGAAAAAAATGAAGAATTAATTCAAGCAATTGATAAAGCAAAAGAAAGTGACCGCCTGAAAACTGCTTTCCTGGCCAATATGAGCCATGAGATCCGGACGCCAATGAATGGTATACTGGGATTCACCGAGTTGCTCAAAACACCCGATCTTTCTGGCATAAAACAGCAGGAATTTATTTATCTCATCAGGAAAAGCGGTGAGCGTATGCTAAATATCATCAACAATATTATTGATATTTCGAAAATTGAGTCGGGGCAGATGGAGGTATC
>CAZBZA010000205.1:0-5927 GCA_964495865.1 uncultured Lentimicrobiaceae bacterium | reverse complement strand
CTACCCGTCCGCTCGAAGCCAGCGGTACAAGTGGTGAAAAAGCTGTGATGAACGGCGTTGTTAATTTTAGCGTTCTCGATGGTTGGTGGGCCGAAGGCTACCGCGAAGATGCCGGTTGGGCCCTGAAAGAAGATAGAACGTATGAAAATCAGCAGTTCCAGGATGAACTGGATGCCGAAACCATATACAATATCCTGGAGGATGAAATTATCCCTACATTTTATGATCGTGATAACGACCATGTGCCACATGCCTGGGTTAAATATGTAAAAAATACAATCGCAGGAATTGCGCCTCATTTTACCATGAAGCGCCAGCTCGACGATTATTACTCGAAATACTATACCAAACTGGCACAACGCTCAGCCTTGCTTAAAGAGGATGATAACGCGGCAATGCGCAGGCTTGCATCCTGGAAGTTCAGGATGATACGCAACTGGGATGGTATCGAAGTAGTGGATGTGTTATTCCCGAATCCTACTTATGAGACTCTTAATCTTGGCGATGTCTTTAAAGCTGAACTGGTACTAAGTCTTGGTGATATTGCTCCTGATGATATCATGATCGAAATGGTAACCGGACAGAAAGAAAATGATGCAATGACTGAGCCACAATCTATCCGCGAACTCAAACTGCAGAAAGTTGATGGTAACCTGGCACATTTTACAATCGAGGTAGAAACTGCCCTGGCAGGAGTATTCGATATAGCATTCCGCATAACACCTAAAAACCCGTTATTGCCTCACCGGATGGATTTTAACCTGGTGAAGTGGGCGTAGGGTTGGACAAGAGGAGTTAGTGGCGCTAGGGAGACAAGGCGACAAGAGGAGGGGAGACAAAGCGAGGGCCGAAAAGGAGACAATGAGAGATTACCCCCAACCCCGAAATCCTAACCACTAAAACCGTAAAAAAAATAGTTAACAAATAATCAAACAAAAACATGAAACTACTCGAAGGAAAAGTGGCACTGATTACTGGTGCTTCACGTGGAATTGGAAAAGCTATTGCTATTGCTTTTGCAGAACAGGGTGCTTCAATCGCTTTTACTGATATGCGCCGCGATGATATCATGGAAGCAACCGAGCGCGAAATTCAGGCTATTGGTGTAAAAGCTATTGGTTATTCCTCCGATGCAAGTTCGTTCGACGACAGCGAGCGCACCGCCGATGAAATTGCCAAAGAGTTTGGTCGTATCGATATACTTGTGAATAATGCCGGCATCACCCGCGATAACCTGCTTATGCGTATGACCGAAGCGGATTGGGATCTGGTAATAAAAGTAAACCTCAAATCAGTGTTCAATCTTACCAAGGCAGTACAGAAATATATGCTTAAACAGCGATCGGGCTCTATTATTAATATGAGTTCAGTGGTTGGTGTAAACGGTAACGCCGGGCAATCAAACTATTCAGCTTCGAAAGCTGGTTTAATTGGTTTCACTAAATCGGTTGCCCAGGAATTAGGCTCACGTAATATCCGTTGCAACGCAATTGCTCCTGGCTATATCGAAACCGAAATGACGGCAAAACTATCCGAAGAAGTCCGCAAGGAATGGGCTGCTCAGATTCCGCTTCGTCGTGGCGGAAAACCTGAGGATGTGGCACAGGCTTGCGTTTTCTTTGCTTCCGATCTTTCGGCTTATGTTACCGGCCAGGTACTAAGTGTTTGCGGTGGTATGAGCACATAAAAAAAAGCTATTCCAGAAAAGAAAAAAGATGCGGATTCCGTTAAAGGAACCCGCATCTTTTTTTTGGAAACTATGCTATAAATGAATGATTTATAGATAATCTTCAGCATATTCAACTTTTACTGCGGAATATAATTTGGTAAGCAGAATATAGTATTCAAGGTGTTTGCAATGACCGACCTGTGTATTCTGAATAAGCCTGAAGTCAATAAAAATCATCTCCTGCTTCTTTTTGTCTAATACTTTCTCAGCCAAAGGCAAAAGAATATTGTTCTCGACATTGATATGGTTTTCCGCCAGCGAAATGTACTTTGTCAGGTCTGAAGCTATGTTTATGAGTGAAAGTGTTTGCCCCGCCAGGTATTCATGCATATGCATTTCGATCTCGTCCAGATGTTTATGCAGGAGCGAATGCTCCTTAACCAAATGGCCAATAGTGTCAACAGTCCATGGAATATTGCATTCGAGTATAGCCGGGAAAAGTATTTTCTCTTCCTTTTCGTGATGGCAATTATGATTAAAGGTTCGCAGGAATTCGATAATCTGTCCGATGCGGAACAGATCAACTGAATTATTTATTTGTATATCCGAAGCTATTTTTTTCATTGCTGATATAATGATTGTCATTGCTTCATGTTCTCCTCTTAAATCGAAAATGGGATTCATAGCTGTCGTTTTTAAATTGTTACTAACTGGTATTCATCATGTTCCTTTTGCAGGATAATTTTTAATGCCTGTTTACCTGCATATTCGTTCACTCTGATCAGGAAATCGGATACTACGTTCATGTAGTTCACAAATGCTTCGTAGGGTGAACTGTAAGGGCTAAAAAAATGGTACATACCTACTTCTTTCAGGTACTTTGTTGTCATGTAATAAAAATGGTCGCAGGTTTGCAATCTGTACCAATCGCGCAGTAAGTCCGGGTCGTCACATTTTTCCAACGTCTCAGCTGCGGAATACAAGGTATTAGCGGCTTCCTGCTGCAGTTCATTCCCAAGCCAGGCCGAAAGATCGCGATCCTGGTCGGCCCACGAAATATAGTTCGGAATGTCCAGCAAATCAGCGGGCTCTGCTTTTTCAGTGACATCTGATACCTTTCTGAAAATCCATTTTCCCGAGTCAATCGCTTTTTCAATAAAAGTTTGCATAAAACGGAATATTCCGGTGGCTGTATTCTGGCATTCGCCTAGCGTTCCATAATCCATAAACAAATTCACTACTTGTTCATTCTTATCAAGCGTATTGAGCCATGATATGTATTTATCGGGTGTTAAAGGCCATTGATTCCATCCTTGCATCGAATAACGGAAAGATATATCGTCGCTAAGCTGAAAATGCCTGAGTAAAAGCTTAATATCAGGGTGCAACTTGCTGGCATAAACGTAATCAGGGCTTTTCCAGTCTAAAACCTGTTTTGCACCTTCCGTTAGTATCGTTCTGAAACCCATCAGGTGCGCAAATTCAGCCGTTTGGTTGGAGTATAACAAGTTGGCGTTCATAAAGGAAACAGGTTTACAACCAAAAATGCTTTCGATAATTTTCATGTGCTTTTCAACCTGGGTTCTGTATTCAACCTGATTAGTCAGAAATGGCAAGGAATAAGCATAGGATTCAGCTACCATTTCAATATTTCCTGTATCGTATAAGCGACGAAAGCTATCAAGTACCCTGGGAGCATATTTTTTTAATTGCTCTATAGCCATGCCGCTGATACCGAAAGTAACTTTGAAATTACTCTTATATTTTTTAATCATACCCGTTATCAGCTCATTGGCTGGCAGATAACAATTCAGGGCAATCCGTTGTAATATGGTTTTATTACTCTCTTCATCATAGTAATTAGGGTCGATCCCGATATTGAAGAACCGATAAGTTTTAAGCCTGAATGGCTGATGTATGTGAAAGAGTAAACATACTGTCCGGTTCGTTTCTGTTTTTTTCATGGTTCTCAGCTAATTGTTACGATCCTTTCGGATTGCCAGTTTCAACTTTCTTTAACACTCGTTTCAATTTGCTTGGTCATGCATCATTCTTGTTCCCTATATTTAAATCGGGGAGCATAATGCAAAGTTCGTTTACAGGTGTATCGATTTATAGGTAGATTTAATCTTACGGGGTGATGTGAGCCGGTTAGTTAACCCTCAAGGTAAGCTGCAGTTGAGTTTTTTGTGAGGGCGGATTCGTAATTCCAGAGTAACGGCAGCTTAAATTTGCTTTCGAGCTTTATGGATCATATGCAATGTGTCCGACAGAAGTTTTCGTTCTGATAAAACCATAATATCCTGTAATAGTCCCATTTTCTGCGTCATCAACAGGAATTGGTATATATAAACTAAGCTGATCCAAACCTTTCATTATACTTCTTCTGTTGAGCGGAAGATGATTCGCATTTATAACAGTGAAACAGGTTTATGGTCAGCTTTTTAGTAGGTTTGTTGTTTTGTTTGCTTTCTAAAATTACAACAATTTTAACGCAAATACAAGTTCCTGATTGAAAAGGATTTGTTATAACATCCTATTTATTTGATTTTTAGGTTGAAAAAAACATGTCTTTTGAGTGAATGTTATCTGTAAATGTCGTTTCTGATAAGATGTTAGTAAACAGTGGATTTTTACTTTTTTTTAATTTTCTTTCCCATGTTCCGTTTCTTTTTCTCTGGTTTCTGATATTGTTGTGCAGAGTTCATTTAAAAAGTGCCGAAAGTGAAGTTGATTCTTTAATTTTTGTAAACCTCTGTCAATCAAAATTCCGGAGCATGTGTTTAATAACCTATCTTTAGTCATCGTAATCCGGGCTAAATGATTAAAACTATTTGAAATGAAAATTCTATTAACCGGTGCTACCGGATATATTGCGGGTCGTTTGCTTCCTGTTTTGTTAAGCGAAGGCCACCATGTTGTTTGCTGTGTGCGCGACAGCCGCCGTTTCGATATTAACAGGTATAGTTCTGATAGTCTTTCAGTTGTTGAAGTTAATTTTCTGGAAAAGGAATCGTTGCAGTTGATCCCCGATGATATTGATGTGGCGTTTTACCTTATTCATTCGATGTCAGTTTCGCAGGGTGATTTTGAGAAACTCGAAGAATTATCGGCAATTAACTTTACTGATAGAATGAGTGAAATTGCAGTGAAGCAAGTAATTTATCTCAGCGGAATCGTTAATGAAGTTGAACTCTCGAAACACTTGCATTCGCGCAAGCATGTGGAAGAGATTCTTTCCTCCGGAACATTTCCTTTAACTACTCTTCGTGCCGGTATTATTGTGGGTTCGGGCAGTGCAAGTTTCGAAATTATGCGCGACCTGGTCGAAAAACTCCCTGTAATGATAGCACCTCGCTGGTTGCAAACGGTATCGCAACCTATTTCTGTTAGGAATGTAGTAGAGTTTTTATATCGCGTGATCCTGAAAACTGATACTTATAACCAGAGTTTTGATATTGGAGGACCTGATGTGCTTACCTACAAAAAGATGTTGCTGAAATTTGCCGGAGTGCGGGGTTTGAAACGAAGCATATTTATTGTCCCGGTTATGACTCCCAAGTTATCGTCGTACTGGCTGTATTTTGTCACTTCCATTTCATATGCTTTGGCACAAAACCTGGTTGATAGCATGAAAGTAAATGTTTTGTGCCGTAAAAACGACCTGGCTGAACAACTCGGAATTCAGCTTTTAAGTTATGAGGATGCTATTTCACTTGCCTTTGACAAGATTGAACAGAACCAGGTAGTATCGAGTTGGAGTGATGCGCTGGGAAATAATATCCTCGATACCGGGATAGCATCACACATACAAGTGCCTGAATTCGGCTGTTTCAAGGATAAAAAGTGGCAAAAAATCGATGATGTTCAGCAAGTGCTTGATACTATCTGGAAGATTGGAGGCGATACCGGCTGGTATTATGGAAACTGGCTTTGGAATATCAGGGGATTTCTGGATAAACTGGTTGGCGGGGTAGGATTAAGGCGAGGACGTAAAAATCCTGTCGCTTTATCAGCAGGCGAATCGCTCGATTTCTGGCGGGTTTTGCTGGCCAACAAACAGGAGAAACGTCTGCTGTTGTATGCCGAAATGAAACTACCCGGTGAAGCATGGCTCGAATTCAGGATCGATAATGAAAATGTTTTGCACCAGACCGCCACTTTTCGGCCACACGGATTAGCCGGCAGATTATACTGGTACTCAGTGCTGCCTTTTCATGCTTTTATTTTTAATGGGATGATAAGGAATATCTGTAAA
>CAZBZA010000204.1:0-5929 GCA_964495865.1 uncultured Lentimicrobiaceae bacterium | reverse complement strand
TCGGGCAGGCTGGTCAGCATTGAAATCCTGAGCCTGAACCTGTCAGCTGCGCTTCCTGCCTGGTAGGAGAAAGCATATTCGGGATTGGTTCTGAGGTCGTGCAGCTTGCTAAGTGCCTGATCTTCGAGGTAAATAGTTGCAAGCGGATCGAATGTTTCCATTCCACTGCCTGTAAATGTTGCCATTCCGCTTGCGCTGAGTGTAAAATGGAGCGGAATAATTATTTCTCCATCATTATGCGGCATACTGCTGATACTGAGCTTATCGCTATCGTCAGTAACAATGGACAGTTGCGGGGCTTCCGCAGAACCGCTGAGTTTCAGCGCGTCCCAGGCCGGATCGTAACTTGCTGTTGCAGTATCATTAAACCGCAGTAATATTTCATCGGCATAATTATTGGCTTCAATGTTCAGCCTAAGCGTATTTTCGACAGCATTACTTTGTTTCGTAAAAAGTTCGTTACTGTGAATACGAACATTGTTATTCATCGAAAAGGGTTGGTTGGATGTGGTTTGGACAAAAAACGATTGCCCGGCAGGTATGTAAGGTGTTCCTGAATGGGTTGAAGATCCTTTAACATAAGCTGCATAATTGCCGCTGTTCTGTTTCCATGTCCAGATTGAACCTGCCAGTGATGGGCGTGTCCATCCTGAACCGGCATCCCAGTTTATGGCTGATGGGTAAGGGTTAGGAACGAGGTTAAATCCATGTGCGTCGTCGGTATGATAAACGGGTACCTCGAATGTGCCGTTATTTAGCTCGCCGGCATGATTGTATGTAACTCCGGCACTCAAAGGATAATACAGTCGGTAACCCTGGTTTACCGAAAGTGGTGTTCCGGTTGCATTGCCAAGAGGTGTCCAGACGGTATTTGGCGTGCCTGCACTTTCGTTAAACTGAAACATATATGAGCCCGAAAACAAACCGGATACAATGCTGCCCGACTGCATCAGCGGTATGGATACAAGGTGATAGTAATGGTTATTTGGTTCAGGATCACCCGAAATATATCTCTGAATTGTAGCTTCAACAGCATCGGTGTTATGAATGAGAGAGCCTGTGCCAGAAGGATCACTTTTAATGATAAGTCCATCGGTTCCATTGTTATTTGAAAGGGTTCCATGCACCGTGAACCACTTTCCGGCCTTGATACTTAATGATTGTGCAGGAAGTATAGTTATATCCTGAACTTCGCTGTTTACATCAATACTTGTTAATGCACCTAATGGAAATGTCCACGAAGAGAATGGGGTTATTTCATCGCTTCGGGTATAATTGGCAGGAAAATTCAGCAATGCCCGCAGAGCTTCGGAAGTAGCTGTTTGTGGTCCTGAATAATATCCGTTATCCGTTTCGGAAGTAAAACCTAACGTGTTAGTATAAAGTGTTAATGTCGGGGGCAGATAGGATGTGTTTGAATTAACATTTCCTGTGGTAAGCCATCCTCCGGAGCTTATTCCACTAATAAAAAGGGGAGAGGTATGATCGCCCTGGTAAGCCAGAATCTGGTCGCCCGAAGCGGAAAGCTGAAAGCTTCCGCTCTGGCTGATGCTTCCTGCCGTTACCGTTGGGGAACCTGAAAGGGTAACTGTTACAATAGTTCCTCTGGTGAGCCCTGATGAAGGTGCCGACCATGTCAGGATGCCTTCAGTTGAGAGTAACTCGTTGTCTTCCCATGCGTTATCGGTTAACCGGATACTTGTCGCGGCAGGCAGATCTTTGAGTAAAACAAATGCGAATTTGTCAGGATCATCAGTTTGGTAAGCGGTAAAAGCAATATCGCCGGGGGATAAAAATGTTGGTCCGGCAATAGTCTGAACGCCTCCTGCCGATTGGGTTCCGGTTTTATTTCCGGCAGTAAAAATATAAGAAGCATTAGTTGTTGCTGCTGTTGCAAGCGTATGCAATAATACTGCGCTTCCCGAAATATCGGAAGTCAGCCAGATATAAAGAGTGTTTCCTGCTGCTATTGCAGTATTCAGCGAAGCAAAAGTAAGAAGTCCGCCTGTAATGCCAAGGTTCGACGATTGTGCCGATCCAAGCGGTGTTGCTGTTGCAAAATTATTGGTACTTCCCCCGTAAAGCTGAAATCCGTTTGCTTTAATATCAGCATCCGTATAGGTTCCGTTAACCTGGTACTGTATCTGTTGCAGGGTTGTTGACAGCACACTCACATCGAGTTTCGAAATGTACAGGATATGATTATCTGTACCAGCTGTAACATTTCCGGGCATAACCGCAGGTGAGGTAATATTAATCTGGGCAACTGCTGCAGAGGTAACACTTCCGCTGCAGGTAACATTTGCCGCCGGGGCTCCTCCTCCGGAATTAACAATAAGCTGGTTGTTATAATTTCCGGCAGCAAGTCCGGCTTTTAATCGGACATAAACATTTTTTGCCGTCAGTGTTCCTCCTGTGTAAGCTGCATTTACTACAGCAGAAAAAATTGAATTATCAACTGAAACCTCATAATCAGCCGAACCTGTTATTGTTATATTGCCTGAAGCCGGTGTTAAGTTGCTTCCGGTTATAACGTAAAACTGAGATGTGGAAGGGCCTGAGCCTGCTACATAAGAAAATCCTGAAAGTGACGAAGGGTTAGCTGTTAAAGTAGCTGAACTTAGAGTAGTGCCGCTGGTTTGAGGCACTGATCCGTCGGTTTTGTAGTTGGTATTGGCTGCCGAATTGGTGTAGGGCCAGATTTTAAAATAATATAAGTTGCCGGGAGTAAGCCCCGTCCATGTGCACGATTGAATCCCATGATTGATATTTGCCGCCCCGCTGTTATCGCTCATATTCAGATCATCAGCTACCGGAGTGCCATCAGCCGGAGAGGTGAAATTTCCGGTTGTGTTAGCCAATACAAGGAATTTTTCAGCCGGTTGAGCCCCGTCGTTATCGTTCCATGTAAGTGCGAGCGTTGTGGTTGTAGCTGTGCCAGCAGAAAATGCAAGAACATGATTGCTGGGTTCCGGTAGCACGGTGGTTCCGATCCATACTGAACTTACATATTCGGGGTGATCGATATACGGATTACGGTTGTTTTGAAATGAGTAGTAAACCGTATTGTTTCTGTCAATTTCTTTCTGACTTACCGGATCAGCAATATGCCACGAAAGCAATACATCGAGAAACCACTGATCGTAACAAGGGTATGAAGTGCCGTTCAGCACCTCGTTGGCACCGGTATTATTTTGCCAGGAGGCAATCACATTTTCGTAACGGGTAGCCATATAAAAGTAACTCCGGGCAAAGTCGCCTTTGTACTCATCGCGGGGTTCAAAAACGGTGCTTGTATAACCGGGCGATGCACATGGCCCTCGTTTTGAACCGTTAAGTGAAGTCCAGGTAGGCGAATTTACTTCTCCGAAAGGATAGTTGCTTCGCATACTGTTCACATAACCATCTGTTGGATAAATATGAAAAAGGTCCGAAACCATTGGCGAAGCTTCTCCGAACCAGCTCTGCGGGAAACTGTGCTCGCGGTTGTAGCAATCCCCTTCGCCGCCATAGTTTCCGCATTGGTTGGAACCAAAAGTGTATTCATAAGGTGGGGTTCCGTTGGGAATATCGGAGTACATATCCCATACTTTGCCGTTAGGTTTATCGTCGGTAGTATAAAAAGCATTCCATAAACCGGCGTAGCTAACCACGGTATGCCCGTTAATAATATTGTACAGAGCGGTTTTTAACGGAGCGCCAGAGAGGCCGGTTGCTGAATTATAATATCCGTTGGGAATCTGGCTGAAAAGCCACTGAGTACTAAGGAGAAGTACAAGAAAAGGGAATAAAGATTTTTTTTGCATCAGGAATTTAAAAAAGGGAGTAAATCTACGATAAAAAAGGAATACGTTGTATGGCAGAAATGTATTTTCAAAACCACTAAGTTTTTTGCCAAAATTCAACATCCCTGATGTTTAGCCTGGCGAATTCCTTATCACCTGAATTTGACAGAGGTTTATGAATAGGACAAAAAAAAAGAGGACTTTGAAGAGTCCTCTTTTAAAATGCAAAATGCTTACAACGGAATATTACCGTGCTTCTTGGGAGGATTGGTTTTTCGCTTGTTCTGGGTCATTTCCAATGCCTGTATCAGTTTGAAACGGGTCTGGCGGGGGAAGATAACTTCATCAATATACCCTTGCTCTGCAGCTTTATAAGGATTGGCAAAAGTTTCGCGATAGTCGTCAACTGCCTGTTTGCGTGCTTCGTCGCTGAGTTTATCACGATGAATAATACTTACAGCGCCATCAGCACCCATTACTGCGATTTCGGCCGATGGATAAGCGAAATTGATATCAGCACCGATATGCTTGCTACTCATCACATCATAAGCTCCGCCGTAAGCTTTGCGGGTGATTAAAGTGATTTTCGGAACGGTGGCTTCTGCGAAAGCGTATAATAATTTGGCACCGTGCTTAATAATTCCTCCGAACTCCTGGTTGGTCCCCGGCAGGAACCCCGGCACATCAACCAGCGTGATCAACGGAATGTTGAAGGCATCGCAGAAGCGCACAAAACGGGCTGCTTTTATGGATGAATTGATATCGAGAACGCCTGCAAGTGCTTGTGGCTGGTTGGCAACAATTCCTACACTGCGACCGCCCAAACGTGCAAAACCGATAATAATATTCATGGCATACAAAGGCTGTACTTCAAAAAAGTTGTGGTTATCAACCACTTCTTTAATGAGTTCCTTCATATCGTATGGTTTGTTGGGATCTTCGGGGATCATCGTATCGAGCTTTTCGTCGGTACGGTTAATATCGTCGGTGGTGGCTTTGAAAGGAGCATCCTCCATATTGTTCGAAGGAAGGTAACTCATCAGCTCGCGAAGCATCATCATAGCGTGTTCGTCATCAGTAGCTGTAAAATGAGCCACACCGCTTTTGCTGTTGTGAGTGATGGCGCCGCCGAGTTCTTCCTTTGTAACTTCCTCGTGGGTAACGGTTTTAATTACATCCGGACCGGTTACGAACATATAACTGGTGTTTTCGACCATGATAATAAAATCGGTGATGGCCGGCGAATAGACAGCACCTCCCGCACATGGACCGAGGATGGCCGAAATTTGTGGAACCACGCCGGAACTCATTACATTACGGTAAAAAATATCGGCATATCCGGCCAGGCTTTCAACACCTTCCTGAATACGCGCGCCGCCCGAATCGTTGAGCCCGATAACAGGAGCACCCATTTTTACTGCCATATCCATGATTTTAACAATCTTATCGGCATTGGCACGGCTCATGGTGCCTCCAAAAACAGTAAAATCCTGAGCAAAAACATACATCAGGCGGCCGTCAATTTTACCATAACCGCTAACAACACCATCACCGGGAATCAGATTTTTCTCCATGCCGAAATCGCGCGAACGGTGAACAACGTATTTATCCAGTTCAACAAAAGTGCCCGGATCAAGCAGATCGGTAAGGCGTTCGCGTGCTGTTTTACGTTTGGCCTGGTGCTGACGGTCAATACGGTCCTGCCCGCCACCAAGTTCAGCTACGCGGTTTTTTTCTTCCAGTTTTTTAAATTTTTCTATCTGACTCGACATTTTTTATAGGGGTTGGGGGTTGGGATTTAGGGGTTGAAGGCTTGCCTGCTGCAAGCAGGGTTTCAAGTTTCAGGTTTCAGGTTAGGTGGGACGAGGGGGTGAGAGGGTTTGGTGTAAAAAGAGTTCAAAGGTTCAAAGTTGTTCAAAGTTCAAAGTTGTTCAAGGATGTTCGATATTCGATATTCGATGTTCGATGTTCGATATTCAAGTTGTTCAAGAGTTTGAAGAGTTTCGGGTTTGAAGGGTTTGAAGAGTTTCGGGTTTCGGGTTTGAAGAGTTGACTGCTGCAGGCAGGGTTTCATGTTTCTGGTTTCATGTTTCACGAGTAAACTTCGTCTGATCGCCCCTCTCCTTGTCGCCCCTCTCCTTGTC
>CAZBZA010000203.1:0-5942 GCA_964495865.1 uncultured Lentimicrobiaceae bacterium | reverse complement strand
CTATCAATCCGGTTTTACAGGCATACGGATCACTCATTTCTTTGAAGCCATTTTCACCATACATTGCCACACCAACTGCATACCTTCCACCTGCTTTTTTAGGTACTATATCGAATTCAACAATAAAGTTTTTCGGAAATTCAATCGGTTTCAGAAACCACCAATTGCCTTCGGTAGCATTCAGGTTTAACCAATTACCCGGGGCAACATTTAAAGTATTGATTTCACCTGATTTATTGGTAGTCCACAGTGCAGGGAAGTCGCCTACAGCATCCTGGCTAAAATCTTCGTACAATAATACTTTATCGCCGGGCACAAAATCGTAATTGGAGTAGGCTTGTAAACTTTGTTGGGCTTGCTTTTCGCTACCTCCTTCAGTTTTTCCTGCCTGATTTTCGGGGTCTTTGCCTTTTTTTTCCTGGGTAGTGGTGTTATCGTCTTTTGCTGTTTCTTTTATATCCTTCTCAACCGCATCCAACCCTTTATCTATTCCACGGTCAATTTTATTGTTAACCCTATTAACAACTTTGTTTTCAACACGTTTCGGCACATTTATTATTTGGGCCGAAACATTTAGCCCTAAACCTAAAAAAAGGAATGCCAGGGATGATACAACAAGTGCTTTCATGATCCTTAAGATTAATGAATTAGAAATTGATTAGATATGTTTGTACTGTACAAATTTACATCTGGTCATTTCTGAGTGCCTCCCTGTTTTAAGGGGTTTTTTAGCTTGCCTTGTTTTATATCTGAGTGATGTAAATATAGCCAATTTTCAGCAGAATGATTTTTAGGATGGGAAAAATATTTTAATAGTCGTTTCCTGCACAAAATTGAGTGCATAAAAAAAACGGCAATTCGAATCAGAATTGCCGCTTTTTAATTTTCTGTCTATTCAACCCATATCAAGGCCTTATATCATTTTTACCAGTGCAGGATTATTTTTCATAAAACTGCTATAGCTTCAAAAACTCAACCCTTCTGTTCATAGCTTTATTCGAAGGTGTATCGTTTGGAGAAACAGGCTTGGTTTCGCCCAATCCATCTGATTCAAGTCGCGAAGCATCGATACCGAAGTTCTTTACTAATTCAGCTTTTACTGAAGCGCCGCGGCGTTTCGACAAATCAAGGTTTGAAGCATCGGCACCATCGCTGTCAGTGTGGCCAACAATTTTAACACGAACGGTTGGATTTTCTTTAAGCACATCGGCAATTCCTTTTAATGTTCCGTACGATTCAGGTTTCACCACGTCTTTATTTACATCGAAATAAATACCGTAACTCACTAGTTTGCCTTCGGTGATAAGTTTGCTTCGCATATCGGGCAATCCGGCAGCAACCCTGAAATTGGTGATCATAGGATTACTGGCATCCCACAATTCGAATCGCATCTGGTTGAATTGAAAGCCAACAGGAAAAACCTTTGGCAAATCAAAAATCTTCACCTCATCCTGATAAACCCTGAGCCTGGTTTTTTGCACCCAGAATGAAAGGCGGTACTTTTTATCAACTGCCATCACTGCTTCATATTTATTGCCATCCAAGGTGTAGGCTCCATCAAAATAAGCTGAATATGTAGCATAGGAACCAAAATTCATCTTTATACCCCCTATGCCGGGAATAGCCCCTCCTTCATCAAAGTCTTTGGGATTTTCGGCACCGTAAATGTAAAACCCGAAATCGAAATTATCATAATCCGCCCCGCTGGGATGGGGAATAACATCAAACTCAATGGTAAAATTATCCGGCAGTTTAAGTCCCCCATCGATTAAAACAGAGCCATTGCCTATCATTGTAAACCAGTTCCCAGGGAAAAGATTATTGGTAGTTACCTCACCTGACGCATTGGTATTCCAGTTTGGAGGAAAATCACCAATGGCAGTTTCAGTAAAATCATCATAAAAAAGCACTTTTTCGCCTGGGATGAAATCGTACTTCGAATAGGTTTGCATGGTGGGCTTTCCCTGTGGTGCAGGTGTTTCAGAACTTGATTCCTCTTCGTTTTCCTGTGCTGAAATATTTGCGGCAATAAATAAAAAGGAAGTCATTAACAATACTCTTGAAAAAAGTCTCATAATTTTTTGTTTTAATTATTGTTAAATAGAGTTGCATTAAAGATATGTAAAATTACTTCCTGTAAGCAAAAGAATTATCCCCGAAAAAAGGGATTTTTTTTTCTGAAATGTGGGATATCTTTGTCTAAGGGATTATAGTCTGGTTTTTTCGTGTCGACACTACTTAAAACCCCGTTATCGCATTACTAATCATTTGGATATGATTTTAAAAAAGGATTTTCTGCTAATTACTCTGCCTCTTATATTTTGGTTGTTGGTTTCCGGCCTGCACGCTCCGGCTCAGAACCTCGATTCGCTCGAAAACACCCTGAAATTAAAAACTTTATCAGAATCAGAAAAGCTTAAGGTTTATGATAATTTAAGCTGGGGTTACCTTTCGCTGGATTTCGAAAAATCAAAAAAATACGCTTTGGCGGGAATAAAAGCTGCCGGTACAGCAAAGGACCAGGTTATGGAAGGAACTCTTACCCGCAATCTGGGTGTTGCATATTATATGGTAAGCAAGTACGATACTGCCCTTATCCATCTGAACCGCGCTTTGGATCTGGCTTCAAAAACCGGAAACAATCTGCTGAAAGCACAGGTTTACGGAGCCATGGCTAATCTTTATAATGTTACAGGCGAATATCCGAAAGCGTTGAGTTATTACCTGAAAGCTCTCCCCATATTTGAAAAGGAAGGAAGAAAAGACAGGGTTAGAGTTATACTGGGAAATATCGGCGCACTCAATAATGCGATGCAAAATTATGATGAAGCTGAAAAATATTTCAATCAATCACTGAAACTCAGTGAAGAATTAGGCGATAAAGCAGGAATAGCTCAGGCTTACGATGGTTTGAACCGGATTTTTATCCAACGCAAAGATTACGAAAAAGCACTTGAATATGCTATAAAAGCGGTTGATATAAGCCACGAAATCGGCAACAAACAGGAAGAAGCTATTGCTATACAAGGCATTGCCTGGGTATATTACGAACATTTCAAGGATTATGCAAAAGCTGAAGAGTATGCACTAAAAGGCTTAAAACTTGCCGAAGAGCTTGAATTCCCGGCTGATATCGCGGCTATGCTCAACACATTATCAAATATTTATTTTCACCAGGCGCGTTACCGCGAATGCGAAGAAACTGCACTTAAGGCCATTGCCACCGACACAACGGATATGAATATTTTCAGCAACCTGGCGGCAAATGTGGTACGGGCGGGTATACATCTGGGCGATATTAAAAATGCGTTGTATTATTTCGACCGATACCGGAAAATATTCAATATCCAATCCAATAAAGAGTTTCAGCAGGCTCTAATGGATATACAGGTAAAATATGAAACCGAAAAAAAGCAGAAAGAAATATTAAAGCTATCCGCTGAAAAACGGGAACGCAATATACTCATCTATTCGCTGTTAGGATTCTTTCTGATAATGGCAGGATTAGGGTTTTCCATTTACAATAACGTTCGTAAAAACAAAATTATAGTTGAGCAACAACTCCTGGTAAAGGAAAAACAGCTTGCCGAACTGGAAAAGGAACGACAGCTTATTGCCACGAAATCAGTATTAAAAGGAGAAGAATCGGAACGCTCGCGCATGGCCCGCGATTTACACGACGGGCTTGGCGGAATGCTTTCGGGTGTAAAAATTAATCTTTCGGCCATGAAAGGGAATTCAATAATTACCAGCGAAAATGCACAGGCATTTGATCATGCCATAAAACTGCTCGATACTTCTATTAGCGAGTTGCGGCGTGTAGCACATAACCTTATGCCCGAAACCCTGAACCATTACGGGCTCAAAACCGCGTTGAGTGATTTTATGGTTGAAATGAACAACAATCCCGCAACTATACTCACTTTTAACTTTTTCGGCGCCGATATACGTTTCGAATCGCAACTTGAACTTACTGCTTACCGAATAGCGCAGGAACTTGTTAATAATGCGCTCAAACATTCAGGTTCCACTAAAATTGACCTTCAACTTATTTCGGATATCGATCGTATTTGCATACAGGTTGTAGATAACGGAAAAGGATTTGATACCGCCGGCAGATCATCTGACGGGAAAGGGTTGGTGAGTATCCGCGACCGTGTGGCTGCACAAAACGGAAGTTTTGAAATAGAAAGCACTCCCGGGCAAGGAACCGAAGCAACTGTCGAATTTTTGCTATCTTAGCAGCACTATTCAGCTGCTACCATGCAAAAAGCACTCATTGTTGAAGATCATCCCATAGTAAGCGACAGTCTTACCAACCTGATCAACTCGTCGGACCTTGATCTGGAAATTCATCATGTAAGCAGTGCACACGATGGGCTTGCATGGCTCAACGGGAATAAATCCGGAATTATTTTACTCGACATTAACCTGCCCGATATGAGCGGAATTGAATTTTGCAGTATCGCCAAATCACGATATGCTGGTTTAAAAATCCTCTGTATTACTTCTATCGAACAACGGCATGTGGTTGACCAGATGTTAGCTGCCGGAGCAAACGGGTTTATCCTGAAAAGTTCGGACACTTCGGAAATTCTCGAAGCAATCAAACAAATTTTAAGTGGTAATTCGTATATCAGCCAAAGTGTTGCCGATTTATTAAAAGGCAAATTCCCTGCCAACAGCGACCTTCCGATACTCACCCGCCGCGAAGTAGAAGTACTCAAACTTATTGCCGACGGCCTTACCAACCAGGAAATTGCCGAAAAGCTTTTTATCAGCAGCTGGACCGTGGATAGCCATCGCAAAAATCTGCTGTTAAAGTTCAATGCAAAAAATACAGCCATTTTGGTAAAAACGGCTGTAACAAGCGGTATAATAAGTTTTTAGGTTTATGGCAGATTAATATATGCTTAAAAATTACAATATGTCCACGAAACCTTTTTTAACTAAAGTGCTAATTTTTCCCTTCCGGTTTTTTTGATAACACTTCTGCTCCGCGAATTTACAGGACTTTTAAGTTTATAGGGCCGGTTAAAAGCTTCCTGTGACACACTAAAATATCCTGAAAGCAAACGGATTACTTCTTTGGATAAGCCCTTTTTATAGTTCAAAATATCCGAAACCAGGCCTTTACTCACACCTAATATATCAACAAGGTCTTTGGCTTTCAATTTATTATCTTGCATCAATGAATTTAGAAGCTCAATCGGGTTTGATTCACTGAGCGTGGAATGCTCAGTATCCCATTTTTCAATTAATAAAGTAAGTAAATCGATTTCATCTAACACATCTTTGTTATTTTGTGCAGCTTTAAGTATTTCAGCCAAGGTTTCGCAATATTCATAATATTGCGCATCGGATTTTATTATGGTGTATTTCAACGTTTTCATAATCTTTTAAATTTAAAAGACATTAACAGTAAACTGTTTCCCTGAACGGCAAAGTTCATCGTATTCCGCATGAGTGCCGATCCAGCAGACAAAAAGATGAATTTTGTCGGCACTAAAATGATATTTACAGATAAGCCGGTAATTATTACCCCCAATATTGAACACAACCCTGTTACTGCCATTCCCTAACAAATCGGACGATCCAAAGGTCATTTTGATATCATCAGGAGTGAACCATTCCGCGTATTTTATTGAAGTCAGCCAATTCCTAAAAGAAGCTATTCCTGATGCATGGCTACCTGCATAATTGAGAATTGACTGCTTTTTTATTAGATGAATTCTCATACAAAGATACAATAAATAAGCGAAAGTTCACTTAGTGTGAACTTTCGCTGTTGGAATTTATGTTCAGGTTAAATTTAGAAATGCAAAAAATGCAAAAGAATAATTGTTTCTATACGTCTGACTTACTTTTACCGACAATAATTTTCTATTTCTACATCTTCTTCACAAAATCGGGCGAAAACTCGCGCATAAACTCTTCAGCTT